>JANYIM010000226.1 GCA_025362055.1 Bacteroidota bacterium | reverse complement strand
GGCCGGAACGACCGTGATGGAAAGTGATGAATCGGCGGACAATTTGGCCATTGTGCTCAATACCGGTAAATGCATTTAGGGAGGATGCTTTCATTAGTGTGCCAAAAATACAACGGTACAGGATAGTAAAGATACCCTCTGCAAGGTATTTTTTAAATACCGGGACTAAAACTTAATCCCAACAGTAGCCACTATATTTCCCTTCTGCTGTTTTAATGTAGCATAGGTATTTGCCCGGTCTTCCAGGCGGTAAGGGAAACTTACATCATTGCTGATAGCGTATACATAGGTAAGATCGATAAAAAGGCCTTTATCACGATAGCCAAGCCCGCCGCTCAGTAACATACGGTTAGCCTTATACGTAGCATCCTTGTAAGGATCTCCATAATAGGCGAACCCTAATCTTCCCATGATGGTATTGAATTTTAGCTCGCCGCCTACCCTAAAATTAAAACTGCCTTTATAATCAGCGCTTACCACTTTGTTCAATGATTTGTAATAGGTTTTTTCCTGGTCGGTAGGCTTATCATTGTTGCTCCCAAACCTTGATCCTTTATGATGCACATACTCCACATCTGCAGTAAGAAAAGCCCTTTGCCTTTTTACATTGGATACTTCCCTGAAAACATACGACGCACTTAACACCGCTTTAAATGGCGTGGTTTGCGTGTACTTACTTTTGCCAGGCTGGTCATTGGTGAAGATGGTAGAAGAAGTACTGAAATTAGCAACCGGGTTTTCCAATTGCGTGGAAAGGGTGGTTGTTCTTGTATCTGAAAGTTCCATGTAGGTGGGCGTTTGCACAGAAAGCCCCAGCCTGATATATTCCTGCGGACGATAGATGACGCCAAACCTTCCATTGATACCAACACCTGTTGTTTTGAATTGATCTGTGTATTCAAATTGTTTAAAATGATTGGATGTATTTGCGGATGTATCTGATTCCTTGAAACTGGTATTGCTGGTATAGCTGATCAATGGGATGCCAAAACTTATTCCCCAAAACCATTTATCGTTATTATTATGTGCAAAGCCGATGGCAAATTCCGTAATGCCGCCCTTTGTTGTTTTGGTCATTTCCTGTTTTAACGCCTGCCCTGCATCGAGTATATATTCGGGTGCTCCTTTTATCTGGTAAAGGCCATTTACTTTTACGGTATCAATTAAATAAGTGTACAATGCAGGTGCTGAACCGTAGGGTAGCGGTGAATTGTAATTTAAAACCGTGTCGATGCTATAACCGCTTTTTGCAAACTCTTCCGCAAATTGTTCACTGAAAGAACTGTAGTTGTTCAGTCCGCTATATTGAATGCTGCTATTGAAGTTAGCCGTTTGCGTTATGGCCAGGCTCACTGCATTGCTGATCTTTGGTTTGTAGCGGCTGCCAAATCCCATTACCCAACCGCTGGTACCAAAAGCAAGGCTGTTCCAGTTGTTCTTAGAATCTGTTCCGCGAAATTTGGTGGAATTACTATTTAAAAAGAAACCGGGCGTTATCACAAATTCACTGGTCTTATAGAAACCAAGCCCGGCGGGGTTTACAAAGGTGGCGTTGATATCGCCACCCAAAGAACCCATGGCACTGCCAACGGCGAGGTTACGGGCTGTTCCGTTTTGAGGAAAAAAGGAATAACGTAGTGCATCTTCGGGTACCTGGGCATAGCTACTGCTGCTGATAAGCAGGGATGCTAAGAGTAAAATTTTGAACATGGTGTAAGGTTTTAATATCCAGAATTTATTGGAAGAATGTTTTGTTGCCTGTCGCCTAAAGGAGGAAGGTGGGCACTATTACAAAAAATTGCGTTTACCCGCCACGTTTTGGTCTTGATACGCTACCGGAATTACTGCTGCCCGACGAAGAGCTGCTGCTACTGGAAGAAGGCGTATAGGTCCTGGTATTATTTGATGAAGATGAACTGCTGCGTGACGGCGTGTATGTTTGGCGGGTAGCACTTCCGTTGCTGTTATTGTATTGTCCGGAAGGCTTTACCCAGTTAATGCCACTGCCGGTCTTGGGATCAAGGGCTGCATTACTATTATAACCGCTGTAAGTATTGAGGTTAACCATTCGGGGCGTTGTATTTACCGGGGCAACCTTCGTAAGATAAATGGGCCATGGATGATAAGAGGGGTTGTAATAATACCCGGTATTCGAACAATTGCAGGTGCAATAGTGGTAGGGGCTGTTTTGGTAATCATAATTATTATCATCGAGATCTCTCCAGCGTGGATCACGGATGCCCATGCGTATGTGTTTATCTTCGGGAGATTCATTTTTAGCTTCATCCCGGTTATCATTTTGTTGGTTATCGTCTGTAACTTTTACCGGCGAAAAATAAACATCATCCGGTGTTTGACCGCTTTTATACGCAGTGGTGCAACTGCTGAAAGCTGCTACAGATAAGGCAATGAGTAAAATTTTGGCTTGCATGTTGAGTTATTTAAAACAGTTAAAAATGAAGTTACTATTTTTGTGCAGTTCTGAAGTATCCTAAATCAGCACAAAATCTTTGCCATAGGACGAAAAAGTTTAGTTGGAGAATGTTAAATATGTGGTAAAAGGTAAATGTGTAAATAGGAGATTGCCTGGATTGAAGTTGGCGAATAAAGGAGCATGTACAAGCTTGCCCCGCCTATTGCGGGATAAAATGTGCCAGGGAAACTGAACTTTGTTTAAATGCCGGGTATAAAAAAATAATTAACTAAGCGCTCAAAGAGAAAGGGAAGATAAAAACGGAGTATATATTGTATATCAACTCTTTTTTCTTTTCACTCTTGGC
>JANYIM010000100.1 GCA_025362055.1 Bacteroidota bacterium | reverse complement strand
CGGGCACCATCGGACTATCACTTACCAGTAACAATGCGCCGGTAGGGATCTTATTATAAAAACCCACCGTAAAAATGGTAGCAGTTTCCATATCAATGGCATAGGCCCGTACTTTTTCGAGGTAATCTTTAAATACCTCATCGTGTTCCCAAACACGCCGGTTGGTGGTATAACATACGCCCGTCCAGTAATCGCAGGCATAATCCCTGATGGTAGTGGATATTGCTTTCTGCAAAGCAAAGGCAGGTAAGGCCGGCACTTCCGGCGGAAAATAATCCCTGCTGGTACCTTCACCCCTGATGGCTGCAATGGGTAATATCAGGTCACCGATCTTGTTCCTCTTTTTTAGTCCCCCACATTTGCCTAAAAAAATTACCGCTTTTGGTTCTATGGCAGTCAACAGGTCCATTATTGTGGCGGCACCGGGACTTCCCATTCCAAAATTGATGATGGTGATATTGTTGGCAGTGGCGCATTGCATTGGTCTGTCGGCACCTACGATATTTACTTTATTCCATTGGGCAAACATATCTACATAATTGCTGAAATTGGTGAGCAGGATGTATTCACCAAAATTTTCCAGGGCCTCACCTGTATAGCGTGGAAGCCAGTTCTTTACTATTTCTTCTTTTGTCTTCATATCTTTCAGTTAAATTCTTTTCAAAATTAAATATACAAAATTCTGCACCGGCAGATCCATAGCATGATAAAAATCGAATATCCCCCATATCAGCCCAGGATCAGCAAAGAAGATGACAAGGAGTTTATTTTTGATGAAATTCGTAAACGCTGGGTGGTCCTTACACCAGAAGAATGGGTACGACAAAATTTTTTACAATACCTTATCCATATAAAAAAATACCCGGCATCATTAATTGCTGTTGAAAAGGAGATCAATATCGGTGACCTGAAAAAACGATTTGATATTGTTGTGTATGGTAAAGATTCAACACCATGGATGATCATTGAATGTAAAGAAATGAATGTGGCATTGGATCAGTCGGTACTGGACCAGGTATTGCGGTACAATATCAATTTGCAGGTATCCTTTCTTGTGATCACAAATGGAATTTATTGTTTTGCCTTTAAAAATGAGCATGGTCAATTGTCGGCGTTGAGTAAACTGCCGTCATTCCCTTCATCACCTTCTGCTGTTTGATAAGGCCATTTATTACGGAGTTTCGCCTGGATAAAATAAACGATCAGGCCACATCCAAAAACGATACCGAAAAAAATGATACTTTTTATACCGGTGCAACTGAATAATAATATCCAGATGAGGATTGCGACGATCACCGGCAAAGGATACAGGGGCATTTTATAAGGAAGTTTTTGAGTGCCATTCCTTCTTCTTAATAATATCACGCCTGCTGCTTGTGAAATGAATTGTACTATGATGCGCATTGCTAAAATGCCACTGATCACATCCGTCATCCTGAATAATAAACTGAACACGAAACCCAGCGCTGCGATCACCAATAAACTAACGTAAGGGAAATTCTTTGTGGGATGAAGTTTTGCGAAGACCTTAAAGAAAGCGCCATCCTTTGCTGCTGCATAAGGGATCCTCGAATAACCCAGCAACAATGCAAATAAAGAAGCCAGTGCAACCCACAGTATCATCACGGTTACAACTATCGCCGCACGGTGCCCATACAACCGTTCAATAAAAAGACTCACTACATAATCTTTATTTCCCGAGTGAGTTAAAGACTGTATTTCTTGCCAGGGAATAACACTGCTTACGCTCATGTTCATCGCTAAATACAAAATACCGATTCCAATAACGGAGATGAACATACTTCGCGGAATATTTTTTCCGGGATCTTTTATTTCTCCGCCTAAATGACAAACATTATAATAGCCCAGGTAACTGTACACAGATTTTATGCAGGCTTGCCCAAATGCAAAGGATGCCAGCTGGCCCCAACTAAAACCGGCATTGATATCTTTCAATGGCTGAAAGAAATTTCCATGTGCAATGCCGCCGATGATGATCCAGCCCAGGGTAAGTATCACGCCCGTCCATAATAACACGCCGATCTTTCCGATGCTGTCGATCTTGCGGTACAATAAAATGGTGATCAAAATAATAACGGCGCCTGAAACCATTTTCTGTTGCCAGGCATCAAGGTGAACGAGGTAGCCCATGTACTGTGCAAAACCTATTGCTGCAGAAGCGGCTACCAACGGGGCTTGTATGATTGTTTGCCAGGTGTATAGGAAACTCATCATCCTGCCCATGCCATTTTTGCCGTAGGCTTCTTTCAAAAAATTATAACTGCCGCCGGCCAATGGGTAAGCTGCACCCAGTTCGCTCCAGATCATGGCATCAACTAAAGAAAGAAGGGCACCTGCGATCCATGCATATAAGAACATTCCCCCCATCAGGCCAATGACAATGGGCAGGGTTACGAACGGACCGATGCCCACCATGTCGATCATGTTGAGCACGGTAGATTGAAATAAACCTAAACTGCGTTGTAGTTTTGGTGCGCTTATTGCCATGCAGGAGATTGAGAATGGAAATTACAATTTAACGGGCTATAAAAAAACTACAGTGCTAAAACGGAGCTCTTAAACCAAATTTAGGGATATGATCTTTACCAGCTGCCGGTAAACCCTTTCATGAACGCCGGGTATTCCTGTTTTTTATAAGAGCCTTCGCCAAAATATTTCAGGGGCGCTTCTAATTCAGCCGGTTTAAGGAAGCCAGGGAGTGGTGCTGGTTGCGCATTTAATGAGGATAAAAAAACGGTAGTGGGATAAGCCATTTGGCCTCCCAATAAATAAACTGCCAACTGGTTAGAATTGTATGCAGCAGCGAACCCGTATTTTTTTGAACCCAATGTTACGGAATCAGTGGATTCGGCATCAAATTTTATGGCATAAAAATTTTTGTTGATATAGGCAGCCACTTTATCATTGCTATATGTGTCCTTATCCATCACTTTGCACCAACCACACCAACTGGTATATACGTCTATAAGGATGGGCCTTGGGTGCCTGGCATATTCTGCCTGCAATTCCTTCAGGCTTATCCATTTTATTTTTTCATTTTTTGGAGATGAAAACGACAGGATCGATACCAGGGGAAAAACTATCAATAAAAATCCTAAAACCTTTTGCATAAATAATTGTTTGTAGCTTACACGCGTATTAAACGGGAATGGATGAAAAAAATTGTTGTTGCAATAACAGGGGCAAGCGGTTCGGTTTATCCCCGATTATTGTTAAGTAAATTAATGAATTTAAAGGAACAATGGGATGAACTTTCTGTTGTAATGACAGAAAATGCAAAAGAGGTCTGGAAAATTGAATTAGAGGAAGAAGGCTATAAAAATATCCCCCTTAAATTTTATACACAACAGGATTTTAATGCGCCTTTTGCATCGGGATCAGGACAATACGATACCATGATCATCATTCCCTGCAGTATGGGCACTTTGGGCAGGATCGCTTCGGGCATTTCAAACGACCTGATAACAAGGGCAGCTGATGTTGTTTTAAAAGAAAGACGAAAATTGATCTGCGTCATCAGGGATACGCCCTACAATCTTATTCATATTCGCAATATGGAAACGATTACGTTGGCGGGTGGAATTATTTGCCCTGCTACACCCTCTTTTTACAGCAAACCAACAACTATAGAATCATTGGCTGCAACAGTTGTTGATCGTGTACTCGATCTTGCAGGCATTGATATTACGACCTATCGCTGGGGGAAGGAATAATAAATTACTAAATGGCTTAATTGCTCAATTGTTATGGTGTTTTTATGTTTCAAGCCCCTTTAATAACCGGCATTGAAACAATTCAACAATTTATCTAAGGTCAACCACTTCCACGCCGGGATATTTTTTCTGATCAAATAAAAACATTGCATCATCCACAACGCCGGCCGTGTTCATACCACTGACAGAATAAGTATAACGGTTACCCGCATTTTCAAACACCTTGGTTGAGTTGATGGTTTGAGTGGCCTTTGTTACATACACCAAAACTTTATAAAAGGGTTTGCTTTTATCAATAGGGGTCAACTCAATTTCCTGCACACCTTTTGTTATTCCATTCAACTTATATAAAAAATCCTTGTCGTAAAAATTAGTGAAAAGTTTCTGGGGGGTAATGGTATTGTTCGATGGATCCAGTTTGCTGATGGTAACTTCTTTAGCAGCTTTATCCAATGTCCAAACGTTACTGCCATCACAAAAGATCTCCTGGCCGGTAATGCTTACGCGGTACTTGGTTCCTTTCATGTACACATTACCCGTTTTATTCCCCAATACTTTATTGGTACTGTTCTCGATCTTTAAACTGAATTTTGATTGAACCGATTTAAAGCTTTTGAATTTTGCACTAACTGCGTCGAGGATCTTTTTGGCTTCGGGATCGCTGTTACCCATGCCTTTTGGAGGCTGTGCAGGAAGGGTTAAAACAATTGCCATCATCACCAGTATACAACTTAAAAATTTCTTCATTTTTTTTGTTTAGTATTAACAAATACAGCCTCACAGGGAGCTGCAAAGATATAGCAATAGACGGGTTTTTACAACCCCGGTTTAAGAAGGCAATTTAAGGAACTGTTAATATGTCGCCATCGCTGAAATAATTGACCGGCACCTTCGTTATTCCGTGAAAGAATAGCTATTTTGCAGTACTTCAACACAACTCCGCTCTTGATCCTATTTTAGTAAGCTTTTAAATCTATTAAAAAAAATGGAAAGAAATATCGCCGTTTCCCAAAGGGAGCGTTATGTCCCCTCGCAATTCACGGAATTTTTATGGTGGTTGTCAACCGCCGAAAGGGAGATTTTAGTGGATGCTGTGATTGACCGTAACCGTTACCGTATCATTGGTATGACCGTATTGGCTACCTGGGCCTTTGCAACTTTCACCTGGACCTATTTTTTCAGCACCATTGTTGATTCGCTTTTGATCGCTATCGCATTGGGGTTATTCATGGGGTTTATCATACTCACGATCGACAGGGCACTGATAAAAGGGATCACAAAATTCAATAAACGAAGATTTACGCCTCTTTTATTCAGGGGACTATTAGCGCTTACCATTGGTACTTTTATGGCACAGCCAGCCGTGTTGTATATGTTCGACAAGGAAATTAAAATGCAGACCTCTCTCGATAATGAAAAAAGGAAGATGGTGAAAAGACAGGAACTGGATACATTATATAAGAATCAAAAAATGGAGTTGCTGCAACAAAAAGCAATTCTAAAAAATGAACTGGAAAAAAATATGCCGATGTATCCAAAGCAAGAACCGGTTTTTTGGCTGAAACAGACGGCAGCGGCGGAACCGGTAAGATCGGCATAAAGGACATCGCACTGGCCAAACAAAAAGAATACCTGAAATTAGACGGCGAATACCAGCTTATGCTGGCAGGCGATCAACCTAAACTGGATAGTGCCGACAGAGAGTTAAGCGGCATGGAAAATAAAATAAAAGCAGAAGAAGCGGCTTTTACACAATACCTCAACAATGGTTTTTTAACCAGGATAGAAGCGCTCAATAATTTATTAAAGAATAACCCGCCATTACAATTCAGGTATTACCTGATTGTATTTATACTGATGCTGGTAGAACTGATGCCGGTGATCGCCAAAACCATGTTGCCCTCGGGCAGCTATGATGAAAAAGTAATGTTACGGGAAGAAATGGAGGTAGATATTGCGCATAATAATATTCGAAAGGAACAACAGCTAAAAGAAATATATAACCAGATGGCGTTCGACAATGACAAGGAATCCATCACCACATTCTTCTCTCTTACAAAAGATGACCGCAATGAAAAAATGAAAGCCTTCAGTAAAAAATGGAAAGACGAAAATCATCAGACCTTTGACGGCCTCTGGGAAAAAATGAAGAAAGAGATATTGACGAAACAGGAGAATTGAATTACCCCGGGTTTAAACCTGAATTGCCTTGGGTTTAACTTGAATTGCCCTGGGTTTAAACCCAGGGTAATTCATTATTTTTGTCGTCCATGGCAAAGGTAACTTCGGAGACACCCTTAATGCAACAACACAATGCCATCAAGGCACGGTACCCTGATGCAATCCTATTATTCAGGGTGGGGGATTTTTATGAAACTTTTGGGCAGGATGCCATCACTACTTCAGCAGTATTGGGTATTACTTTAACCAAACGTAATAATGGTAATGCGGCTTCTGCCGAGTTGGCGGGTTTCCCGCATCATGCACTGGATACGTATTTGCACAAGCTGGTAAAAGCAGGCTACCGGGTAGCCATATGCGATCAATTGGAAGATCCCAGGCAGGCGAAGGGAATTGTAAAACGCGGCGTAACGGAATTGGTGACACCCGGTGTAGCCACCAGCGATAAATTACTGGAACACAACAGCAATAATTTTTTAGCAGCCCTGCATTTTCAGGACGAAAAAATAGGCATTGCTTTTTTAGATATCAGTACCGGAGAATTTTTTGTTGCAGAAGGCGATGCAGCCTACGCCGATAAGTTATTGCAGAGCCTGAAACCGGCGGAAGTGATCTTCCAACGCAACAGGCAAAAGCAGTTCAAAGAATTATTCGGGCCTAAATTTTTTACTTATACATTGGATGAATGGATTTTTGCAGATGCTTATGCCGAAGAGAGCCTCCTGAAACATTTTGGTACACACAGCCTTAAAGGGTTTGGAGTGGAACACTTACGGGAAGGGATAATTGCTTCAGGTGCCATATTACATTACCTAAAAGACACAGAGCATCCCAACTTGGGCCATATCACATCCATACAACGTATCGATAGGGAAGAACATTTATGGATGGATCGTTTTACCATCCGTAACCTGGAATTATTTGGCGGTGCGGCTGGAAGCAACACCCTGCTTACGGTGCTGGATAATACTGTATCGCCCATGGGTGCCCGCTTGCTCAAGCGCTGGATGATCATGCCATTGAATAATATCGCGAAGATCAGTGAGCGATTGGATACGGTTGGGTTTTTTATAAAGGAAACAGACCTGCGTAATAAAATATCACATTGCGTTAAACAAGCCGGGGATGTAGAGAGGCTGATCAGTAAAGTGCCATTGAAAAAAGTGAATCCCAGGGAAGTGTTGCAGATAGCAAGAGGGTTATTGCAGGCGGATACTATCAAACAGTTATGCGTAGCCGCTTCAAATGACTATTTAAAAAGACTGGGTGATTCTTTGAATCCCTGTAAATATATTTCAGATAAGATCGTACAGGAGATCAATGAAAATCCACCGGCACTTGCAAGCAAAGGCGGCATAATTGCTGCTGGTATCAATGAAGAACTGGATGCATTGCGAAAAATATCTTCCGGTGGAAAGGAGTACCTGATCGAACTGCAACAAAAAGAAGCATTGGCAACCGGTATATCTTCTTTAAAAATAAGTTTCAATAATGTATTCGGCTATTACCTCGAGGTCACCAACCTTCACAAAAGCAAAGTGCCGGAAACATGGATACGCAAGCAAACCCTTGCCAATGCTGAACGATACATCACCCCGGAATTAAAGGAATACGAAGAAAAGATCATTGGCGCTGAGGATAAGATATTGCAGATAGAAATGCAGCTTTTTGAAAAATTATTGGATGAGTTACAGGATTATATCGCTCCCATGCAAGTGAACGGGCATGTACTGGCTGTGCTGGATTGTATGGCTTGTTTTGCCAACAATGCACTGCATTTTAATTACAAAAAACCGGTTGTGCATGATGGTAATGTACTGGATCTGAAAGATAGCCGTCACCCTGTTATTGAAAGGAACCTGCCCATTGGAGAGCCTTATATTGCAAATGATATTTTGCTGGATCCAACTGCACAGCAAATAATTATTTTAACCGGCCCTAACATGAGTGGTAAGAGTGCGATCCTTCGGCAAACAGCACTCATTACATTGATGGCGCATATGGGAAGTTTTGTTCCCGCAAGTAATGCGATGATCCCGTTAACGGATAAGATATTTACGCGTGTAGGCGCCAGCGATAATTTAAGTGGTGGCGAAAGTACTTTCATGGTAGAGATGAATGAAACCGCAAGCATCATCAACAACCTTACCCAACGGAGTTTGATCTTACTCGATGAGATCGGCAGGGGCACTTCCACGTATGATGGCATCAGCATTGCATGGAGCATCGCCGAATTCCTCCACAATTCCATTCATCAACCTAAAACATTATTCGCAACGCATTATCATGAACTGAATGAACTGGAACATAAATTGCCAAGAGTAAAAAATTTCCACGTAACCAATAAAGAAGTGGGCAATAAGATCATTTTCCTGCGTAAACTTGCACCCGGCGGAAGCACCCATAGTTTTGGTATCCATGTGGCACGCATGGCTGGAATGCCGCCATCGCTGATCGATAGGGCCAATGAGATCCTTGCCATCCTTGAAGAAAGCAGGGACAGCAAGTCAACCGAAACTAAGAATGATCTTGATAATGCAATGAAATCACTTACCACCCCTAAACTGCAGCTTAGCATCTTTGATGCACATTCTGCCACCTTTGATGAGATAAGAAAGGTCCTTGAAGCAGTTGATATCAATCGTCTCACACCTGTTGAAGCTTTATTGAAACTGCAGGAGATAAAGTCTAAGGTGAAATAATTTATACCAGGAGTACTGTCGTTTTCCCAGGATCATCCCCATCAATTAATTCTGTGATATGTAATAACGACCTGAATAGCATCAATTATTTTATTAGCTTTGGATAACATATATTGCCAAAACGAATCATCCTTGTACTTCTCACATCTTTTTTGGTAAAAATGAATATGGCGCAATTCTGTGGTCAGCTTGGGGGAGCACCGAATAGTGCCTACCCGGTTTGCGGTAATATTACACTGGCAGAAAAGAGCTGGCCACCCTGTAGTGGTACTAATGAGATATTTGTACCGGGATGTACCGGTAAAGGGAATTTTTATTATGATAAAAATCCTACCTGGTATAAATTCACCTGCTATCAAACAGGAACATTTGGCTTCGAAGTTACCCCGAATATTCCTACTGACGATTTTGACTGGCAGATATTTGATATCACTGGCCACCCCCCGAATATAGTATATAATAAGACCCTTGCAGTAGTGGTTGCCTCTAATTGGGCGAACACTGCCGGCGGAACGGGAGCTAATTCATCCGGACCGGGCCAAACTCAATGCCGTTCAGATATTCCTGACAGCAGAAATTCTTATGCTTTCTGGCCCACACTGCAAGCGGGACATAATTATATGTTATTACTTAGTCATGCCCAGGGTAGCGGGAACTATACCATAGCGTTTGGCACAAATGGAAGTACGGCCGATATTACGGATCCGGTATTGCCACATATGATTTCTGCATCAACACCTTGTGGAGGCTCACCTTTAAGCGTTAAGTTCAACAGGAGCATAAGATGCACCAGCTTTTCAGGAATAGACGCTATCCGCCTGAACTCGGATGGTTCTGAGTTCAGCATATCCCCACCTCTTGCCAATGTGATCGCTGCTAAGAGAATGACATGTGTCAATACATTTGAGACTGATACGATCGTACTTACCCTTGATAATACACTACCACCCGGTAACTATGAAGTTCTCATCCAAAATGGAAATGATGGCAATAGCGTTTCAGATTTTTGTGATCGGTTCGTTCAGGTAGGCGAACGTGTTCCGTTTGTTGTTCCGGTAGTATTGACTCCGCACATGGATAGTATCGTTCAACCTGCCTGCAGACCTAAAGAATTGATATTGTTTTTTAAGAAGCCCATATTGGTCAGCAGTGTTTCATCCAATGGATCACAGTTTTCTGTTACAGGAACTGCTCCCGTAACTATTGTTCATGCACAAACAACTGATGGTACTCCGGGAGCGGATGGAACATTTCATCATCTAAGACTTACGCTTTCTGCACCGATAACCATAAAAGGAAATTTTCAGATCAAAAATAAAACAGGGGATGATGGCAAACAGCTCATTGACCAATGTAATCTCCTGATAGCGAACGGGGAAACGTTGAATTTCCAGACAAAAGATACAGTAAATGCTATTTTCGATTATGCCGTAAGGTTAGGTTGTGTGTATGATACAATTGATTTTTCTCATGATGGCAACAATGAAGTGAACTCATGGCTATGGAGTTTTGAAGACGGGCGTACAAGCCTGTTACAAAAACCAAGGATCATTTATAGTTTATTCGGATTAAAGCATGCACAATTGATCGTTTCAAATGGTGCTTGCCTCGATACGGCATCTGCTGATATCCTGCTCGACAATGAATTGAAAGCCGGATTTGAATCGACCAGTATGGTATGTCCCGGCCAGGTCGTTTCATTCCGGGATACCAGTATTGGCCATGTCCTCTCACGTTTGTGGACCTTTGGTAATGGTAACACGAGCACATTGAAAACACCACCTTCACAACAGTATCCCATACCACGGGTGCCTACTGATATTACTGTATCCCTGGAACTAAGAAATAGCCTGGGTTGTACCGGTACTGCTACAAAAAAATTAACGCTCGCGGATATATGCTATGTGTATGTGCCGGGAGCTTTTACGCCTAATAATGACGGGCTTAACGACTACCTGTATCCGTTGAATGTATTTAACAGTACGGGATTCAAATTCAAAGTGTACAACCGGTATGGACAGGTCATGTTTGAATCGGCTGGCCCATTAACCAGGTGGAATGGGAAATTCAAAGGGCAGGTTGCAGATCCGGGTGTTTATGTTTGGACGCTGCAATACATCGACAACAACTCCGGGAATACCATCATTCAAAGAGGCTCCACCATCCTTATTCGTTAAAAATTAGTTTCATCCGTCGGTATAGTTCAGCCATAAACCGATATGTAATAATATCCCCAATCGCATCTTTTTCGTGAATAACATTATCGAATATTGTTAAAACCGTATTAACACCGGCAGCAATAACCTTGTCCAAAGTATCTTTTCAATAACTTTGTACTTATCTTATGTTACCAAAGAAAATTATCCTATTAATACTGACGTCTTTTTTTGTAAAGGCGGGCATGGCCCAGTGTACTACGCTTGGGCAAACTCCAGGCACTGCTTTTCCTGTTTGCGGCATCACTACTTTCAGCCAGGTAAATGTTCCTATATGCAGTTCGCATATTTTAACCGTACCTGGATGTAATGATGGTACATCCTATATGGACACGAATCCCTTCTGGTATAAATTCACCTGTTATCAAAGCGGAACTTTTGGTTTTCTGGTCACACCCAATAACCTTGGTGATGATTACGACTGGCAATTATATGATGTAACCGGCCATAACCCGGATGATGTATATACCAACCCTTCGCTGGTAGTAACGGGTAACTGGGCAGGTACTTATGGTGCCACAGGAGCAGCAACGGGCGGTGTTGGTTATATTCAATGTGCTTCAGATCCTGCCAATAATGCTCCTTCCTTTGCACAAATGCCTGTCCTGATAGCCGGGCACAATTACATTTTACTGATCAGTCATTTTACAACCTCCCAAAGCGGATACTCGTTATCGTTTGGCGGCGGAACTGCAAATATAACAGACCCAACTTCACCTCACCTGGGTACTTCGCGTACTGCCTGTGATGGTACCACAACAACGATAAAGCTGAATAAAAGAATGAAATGCAATACCCTTTCAAGTGATGGTTCAGAATTTACAATAAGTCCCCCGTTGGCCAATGTGTATGCTGCAACTGGTTTTGGTTGCAGTAATGGTTTC
>JANYIM010000042.1 GCA_025362055.1 Bacteroidota bacterium | reverse complement strand
TCCTCATCATCGTTGTGTCACTCCCTTTTACCACATACCTTTGCTGAACCTATGCCGAATAAATCAAAGAAACTCCGTTCCGTTTTTATCATCTACTGGTTCTTACTGGCCTATATCCTTACGGCATTGATCTGGTGGTTCATTGCCCTCAACCGGCAAAATCATCAAATGATACAATACAAAATGCTTGAACTGAATGGTGCCGATAAAAATTATACCGTTCAGCTAAATGATCTGGAGAAGGAGGAGAAAAGAAAAACAGCACAATACACCGGTGAAGGTTCCATCTTCTTTCTGCTCATCATGGCAGGTGCCGTATTTGTTTTCCGTGCCGTGCGAAGGCAATTGAAGATCAGCCAGGAACAACAACATTTTATGATGGCGCTTACCCATGAATTGAAAACTCCCATCGCTGTTGCAAAACTAAACCTGGAAACATTACAAAAAAGAAAACTGGATGAGGTTCAACAGCAAAGACTGATTCAAACCACATTACAGGAAACCAACCAGTTAAATGCTTTGTGCAATAATATGCTGCTGTCTTCACAAATAGAAGCCGGCGGTTATACGATCACAAAAGATGAAACAAACCTGAGTGAATTGATCAGTGAGTGCGTACAGGATTTTATTACGCGTTACCCGCAACGCCGCATCGTTCACTCGCTAAAAGAGCATATTTTTATTAACGGCGACAGGCTATTACTGCAAATGATGGTCAATAACCTCATCGATAATGCAATAAAATATTCACCCAAAGAATCAACAATTACCATTGCGCTTTCCGAAATAAATAGCAGGGTCGTGTTTGAAGTAAAAGACGAAGGCAGGGGAATTGCAGAAACTGAAAAGGAAAAGATATTCAATAAATTCTACCGCATGGGCAATGCAGCCACAAAAGCTGCAAAGGGCACCGGGTTGGGCCTTTATCTTACTAAAAAGATCGCGGGACAGCACAATGGTAACATTTCTGTGACAGAGAATGCTCCCACAGGTGCTATTTTTGCAGTTACATTGAATTCACTATCTGATAAGAATCAAATTTAGAGATGTCTGAAAAAAAATTTTCAATATTACTGGTAGAAGACGAAGAAAATCTTCAGGAAGCATTAAAGCTTAACCTGGAACTCGAGGGTTATGAAGTGACCAGCGCTTACGACGGAGCCGAAGCTTTAAACGCAGTACAAAAAGAATACTTTAACCTCATCATACTGGATGTAATGCTACCTGAACTGGATGGGATAGTTGTTTGCGAAACAATAAGATTGAATAATCCTGATATACCCATTTTGATACTCAGCGCAAAGAACAGCAGTGCCGACAGGGTATTAGGATTAAAGAAAGGCGCCGACGATTACCTTACCAAACCTTTTAACCTCGAAGAATTATTATTGCGGGTGAACAAACTTATCAAAAAAAGTGAACGGCTTAGTGTCAAACAACCGTTACCTGAAGTATTTGTTTTCGGAAAAAATAAAATAGATTTTAAGGCATCAGAAGCACATACAAAAAATGGTGAGAAAGTTACACTCACTAAAAAAGAGATCATGCTCCTGAAACTCTTAATTGAAAATAAAAATGAAGTGGTTACCCGTGAAAAAATATTGCAAGCCGTATGGGGATACAATGTTTATCCAACCACCCGGACAATTGATAATTTCATTTTAAACTTCCGGAAATATTTTGAAGAAGATAGTCGCGACCCCGATTTCTTTCACTCGGTAAGAGGTGTGGGATATAAATTTACAGCGGCTTAGATTTTCGCAAGCAGGGATTCATTAGTGGTCAGTGGAAAAAATCTTTACCCTACAGAATCTTTCGCCACCATCCATTAGCCATTCCCCCATAAAATTTGCTAAACTTTATACGTATTTAATAATTGCACTAGCCCATTCGCTTTTTCATACAATGCCTGCATTCGCTCATTCGCTGCAAACGGTGTGTATAATTGCCATTCGATCTCGTCCATCAGCGCATCCAATTGAAGGCTGGTTTCAACCGGTATTCCCTTGCGATCCATTTTTTCGCTGATCGATTTTTTATTCAACTCTTCCAACGGAATACCCAATTTATGAGAAAGATATTGCTTCAATGACTGGTTCAATACACTGTAAAATGTTGTTGTATCATTAGCATGAAGACTGGATGCTGCAGCTGACAGCGGGTTCTGCTGGTTCAGCAAAATTTCAGGCCGGGATTCATCAGCACTTGCATTTTTTTCTTCTTCTACTGCAGTCACAAATAGTACCGCATCTTTTTTTCTTTCCTTGTTCAACCAGAATATCAATCCGCAAATGATAAGAATAGCCACCATGCTTACCACCCGCCAGCGATTGTTGAAAAAACGGCTTAAAAAGGAATCTCTTCCTTTCGTGATCTCAGTTGTATCAATATTTTTAGGTTTACCTGTTCCTGCAGCTACAGTAAAATCAACTGTCTTTGTTGTAACCGTTTTATATTTTGCCTCCTTCGGATCAAAAAAACTAAATGTTATAGGAGCAATGCTGTAAGTGCCCGGCCCTGCAACTGTAAAGGGGTATTCAATGATCTTTCTGCCACTAACCGGAACCGTTTCCTTGTAAATATCATCTTTGATCCTGGGTTCAAAGCTTTCAGTTCCCTTTGACCAGCTGATCTCAGGCGCGGTTACCAGCTGCATGTTACCAACGCCACTGATAATGACCGTCAGCGATCCTGCATCATCAGTAGTAAATTTATTTTTAGCAATGGAAGCTTCAATGGCAAAATTTCCTACAGCCCCTTTAAAGTCTGCGGGCTTGTTTTCTGTTGGAAGTGGCTTTACCAGGATCGTGAATGGTTTACTCGATAAGGCAACTTTATGATCCTCCACTCCTTCGGCCGGAATACCGGTGTTATCAAAGTCCCGGAACATATCATTCATAAGATCATGTTGCCGTTTCACATATTCTTCCTTTACAAAATGAACATTATTCTCTACCTCTGCCGATTCAAGTTCAAGATCACCCGGTTGCAAAGGATACAATTGCGCTTTGCGGATTATATAGACGTTATATTCCCTGCCATTTAATCTTTCTATTTTATAACTGAGGTTATTATCCGGTTGCTGAAGGTCTATGACAGAAAAGCCGTTAAAGGACGGATTCTTTGTAAGGTTACTTTCGCTCTTTAACCTGGTATATAATTTATAGGTAGCAATGATCGGTTCTCCAACATAACAGGATGTTTTATTCGTTTCCAGTCTTACCAATATATTATTCCTTATTTTATCCAATGCATTATCACCCTTGTGTAAAATATAATCATCGTAAGAATTTTCGGGTACCGCATCTGTAAAAGGATCTATCCCATTAAATGGTGAAGCAAAAGCGTTGCTGCCTGAATTATTACCGGAGATAGTATTTGTAACCTTTAGTTGAACAGGGTTACTCTTGTATTCCTTACCGTCGGCCTGGGCGATAGTTGATGGGATGGTAAAATTTCCAGGGCCCTTTGCCTTAATGACAAAACTAATAGCAATGTATTTTTTAACATCCCCATTGATCATACTCATCCCGCTTTCCTGGTTAGGGCCGCTAATGATAATAAAATTAGTTAATACCGGTGGGAGGATCTGCTGTACTTCTTTTGCATTCTCTACCATCAGCTTCAACTGTGTATATCCGTCTTTACTGATCTCTTCGGGTGAAACACTGGCAGAGAACTTTACCTGCGCACCCGCAATTTGCCAGCAAAGCAAAAAAAGAATAAAAAATATTTTTTGTGGGGCCGTTCTCATAATGATAAAAGCAAAAATACTTCATCCCCTGCTTGCACCGGAACTGATACGTATGAATGGTTATAAAATACTGTTAAAGGTCGCCAAGTTGTGGCCGAAGCACGATATCTTCTACCACAGCCTGTGGCGAGAGTTTACTGGCAGCTAGTATCATCGTGGCTATATCCCCGGCTTCCATTATCCGATTGGCAGAATTATCAAAATCACCCCAGGAGTCCGTCATTACTGCACCCGGGCTTACAGCCGTAACCTTAATATGATGTGGTTTTAATTCCTCCCGCAGATTTTTGCTGAAGCCCATCAAAGCAAATTTACTTATACTGTAAGCGCCACCGTTAGGATAAGCATCCAATGAAGCAATGGAACAGATGTTGAAGATATGCCCGCCCGGACCCTTCTTCCCGGCATTGATCATTTGGGGCAAGAGTGTCCTTGTAAGATGATAGGCACTATAAACATTCACAGCGATCATTTTTTCCAGGTTGCCGTCGGCTTCATCACAGATACCGCCTGCTATATATTCACCGGCATTATTAATTAAGATATCCGGCACCCCCGATTCGAGGCACCAGTTGCCAAATTGTAAGGTTGCTGCTTTATCTGACAGGTCAACAGGTTTAGCACTGATGTTACTGCCGGGATATTTTCTTTGCAACTCGGCAACCGTATTGTATAAAGACAATTCGTTCCTGGCACATAAAAATAAAGTGGCGCCTTCTGCCGCAAAAGCGGCCGCTAAGGCCTTACCTATTCCCTTGCTGGCACCCGTAATAATTACATTCATTGCTAAATGGTTGAATTGTTAAATTGCTATCTTGTGAAACAACTATAAAGTTAACTATTAACCATTAACTAATGCCCCAATATAAACACCTCTTCTTCGACCTTGACCATACCTTATGGGATTTTGATGCCAATGCAAGGGAGACGCTTACAGACATCTATGCATTTTTTGAACTCGATAAAAAAATAACCGCACCCTTCGATGATTTTTACCGGAAATATCTCTACCACAATGAAATATTATGGGACCGTTACCACAAGGGCCTTATCAGTGCCGACGAACTGAAATGGAAACGAATGTGGCGTACCCTGCTTGATTTTAAGATCGGAGATGAGGCATTAGCGAAAGACATCAGCGCAAAATTTTTAGAGATCCTTCCAACAAAAAAAATATTATTCCCGCACACAAAGGAAATACTGATCTACCTGAAGAAAAAAAATTACACCCTCCACCTCATCACTAACGGGTTCGAGAAAACGCAATGGAGTAAATTAAACAACAGCGGCCTGGGCGAATTCTTTACCCACGTGATTACTTCCGAGGCCAGTAATAGTTTAAAGCCTAAAAAAGAAATATTTGATTATGCCATGGATATGGCAAATGCCTCCTTACCGGAAAGTATCATGATCGGCGATAACCCGGAAGTGGACATACAGGGTGCTATGAATGCAGGAATGGATGCCGTTTTTGTAAATCATATCAATGCTACTACTGCGCTGGATCCTACCTATACCGTTTATCACCTGAAGGAGCTGGAAGCCATTTTTTAACCGGGCAAAAAAAAATCCCGCGACATACGCAGGATTTTTTAATGTTTTGATGGTCAATTACATTGAAGCTGTCTTAGCTTTATCCTTACAGCAAGACTTTGAATTGCCAGAGCAGCAGGATTTCCCTTTAGCACATTTTTTATGCTTACTTTTTCCATTGTCGGCAAAAGTTACACCCGTAACCAGTAAGGCCGCAGTTGCTAATAAAAATACTTTTTTCATTATGACGATTTTTTTTGTGATTAATCTAAGTAAAAATAGGGCAGAAATCGCAGAATGCCAATTTTGGACTGTTAAATATTAAGGGTGGCTATTACCGTAACACCCCCTTGTACAACCTCATTCAGCTTAACATTGATCGTTGTTCCGATAGGTAAAAGCAGGTCTACCCGGCTGCCAAATTTAATAAAGCCCATTTCCTCTCCCTGCTTCACCTTTTGACCCACTTGCAGATAATTTACAATACGTTTTGCCAATGCGCCAGCAATTTGTTTAACGAGGATCTCCGTATTACCCTTTCTGATAACGGCCGACTGCCGTTCATTATCAGTTGATGATTTGGGGTGCCATGCCACCAGGTATTTTCCCTTATGATACTGGTTGTATATCACATCGCCGCTGATGGGATTACGATTAACATGCACATTGGCCGGGCTCATAAAAATAGACACTTGCAGGCGTTTATCTTTAAAATACTCCACATCTGTTGTTTCTTCTATCACTACTACTTTACCATCGGCCGGGGCGATAATGGCATTGTCATCGATCGTAATTACGCGGTTGGGTATCCGGAAAAAGGAGACCAGGAATAATAAAACTAAAAGTGTGATGATGAACACAGCGGCACAGATCCACATCAGGGAAGCGCTGAAAAAATAGAACAGCGAGATATTGATCGCTCCAAAGATGAGTGTTGCTATTGCAATGGTTTTATATCCTTCCCGGTGAATGGTCATTCTGAAAATAAATTAAGGTGCAAATATAAGCCACCTCCTTAACTATTGATCTTTCTTTTAGAACCCTGTCGGCGGCCAAAGGCCCCGACAGCGGTTTAGTCAAAGGAATAATTTTACATACAACCAAACAAATGGCACCGCAATCAACAGCGAGTCGAACCTATCCAGAAAACCACCGTGGCCGGGCATAAAGCTACCGCTGTCCTTTACATCAGCCATGCGTTTAAGTTTGCTTTCCAACAGGTCACCGGCAGTACCAAATACAGCGCAGATGCTAGCTATGGCGATCCAGTCTTTTACCGGAACCACTTTAGCTATGGGAATATAATAACCCAGCAAGGCAATTACACCAATGCAAAGTATTGCACCGCCAATGGTTCCTTCCCATGTTTTTTTAGGAGAAATTTTTGAGAAGGGAGTTTTGCCTATCAATGAACCAACGATATAGGCCATGGTATCATTTATCCAGATGGAGAAAACTATTGAGCAGGGGATCAATTGATGATAAAGTATCTCATTTATATTTTGGACAGTCGAAATCCGCCATTCGATCCCAATGGTGATCATCATCAATATCGGTAAGGTAATATACAGCAACCCCAACAGGCAATACATCAAATACTGATTGCCATTGATCTTCTTCATCAACTTCACAAACTCATACCAACATCCAAAATGTATGATCGTGAACAAGATCAAAAAACTCCAAATATTCCATAGCAAGCCCGTTAGCATAACTGCAGCAAACAATATTGCTGTCAGGGTCCTGGTTTTAAATGTTTGAAGGTTGAAGGCCACGTATTATTCGTTTTATTTTTCAGGAAAATCGTAAAAAGGATTAGTTTTTTCATGCAGCAGCGTTTCTTCTGATTCAATAAGCAGCCTGCTTTTAGCTGATACTTTTTCAAAAAGCAGGAATAAACCATAGCTGATGCCCACAGCGATCAAGCCGCCCCAGATCGGCACCTTAGGGTCCAGCTTATCTAGTTCTATTTTTTGATCATGCGTATTTATCCAGAATAATTGTACCAGTGCCACAGCATTATTTAAAAAATGCGCAAAGATATTAACCCATATATTTTTACTTCGTTGGTACATCAGGCCCAGCACAAAACCAAGTACGGCCCTGCTTAAAAAAAGATAGAATGACATGTGGATGAGGCTGAACAAAATTGAGGTAACGAGAATGCCGATCAAAGGAGCTTTCCACCAACGCACCAATAAATTCTGCAAAGCACCCCTGAAAAATATCTCTTCGAACATTGCCGGAAAAAAAGCCATGATGATCAGTGCCATTAAAAATTCGGGCCAGTTTTTTAAATTACTCAGTGCCGTTACCTGTTCGCTATAAGCATCTTCCATTCGTTGAGCCATCGCATTTAAGCTATGGGAATGAGCCAGCATATTTCTGCTGATCTCGGCCAGGGGTTGAGCAATGATATTGGCTAAAAAGATGAGGAAAAAACCGATCAGGATCTGCCATCCATTGATATGTTTATTGAAGCCAAGCCAGAATTTATTTTTTCCATGACAAACAAAAAAATACAATGCAGCAGGAATAAACAACAGGAAGAATGTGCCCAATACTTGTGCAAGCCTGGCGTAACCGG
>JANYIM010000212.1 GCA_025362055.1 Bacteroidota bacterium | reverse complement strand
TTTACCAGCATGCGCAAAAAATTATTATTGGTCATTGGTTTGATATTACTGTTGATTGCTGTGTTCCTGCTGATCTTAAAAAAAGGAGGGCGGGGCAGGCAGGATGAGAAAAAAGTACAACTTGCCGTAATTGAAACAGGCCGTCATCTTTTTTTTGATACCCGCCTCTCTTATAATAATACCAAAAGTTGCGGCAGTTGTCACGATCCTAAATTTGCTTTCACAGATGGCTACCGGACAAGCATAACTGCCGGTGGGGATAATGTAAAGCACAACGCCCCATCATTGATCAATATAGTTTACCAACACTATTTCGACTGGGCTAACCCTAACGTAACCACGTTGGAAAAACAACATGAGCGGCCTTTGTTTAATGAACACCCGCCTGAATTGGGCGCTAAAGGAAACGAGACAATGATACTGGAAAGGCTTAAAGCGGATACATTTTACCAGCGGATGTTTGCGGCCTTATATCCAAACGAAAAAGATCCGTTTATCTTTTCCCATATCATCAGTTCGATCGCCGCTTTTATAAGAACAGTAAGATCATTCAATGCTCCCTATGATAAATTCATGACTGGGGATAGTGGGGCATTATCTTCCTCCGTAAAAGCCGGTATGCAGTTATTCTTTTCCGAACGATTGAAATGTGCCACTTGCCATGCTCCTCCCCTTTTTACATCGGCCACAAGAACAACAAACATAGATAGCGTTTATTTTAATATTGGTTTATACAATGTGCTCAATAAAAATATTTACCCTGCAGAAGATAATGGCCTGGCGGCAATTACAAACAAGATAAGGGATGATGGTAAATTCAAGATACCTTCTTTACGGAATGTAAGTTTAACCGCACCTTATATGCACGATGGAAGTATGAATACGCTGGAAGAGATTATTGATATGTATATAAGGGGTGGGAGAAAAACAACAACAGGCCCTTTTACCGGTGATGGAAAATACAATAGCAATAAGGATAAAAGGATCAATGGTTTTATTCTTTCGGCCGGTGAGAAAAAAGATCTGATCAGTTTTTTATTCAGTCTTACAGATTCATCGGTGCTAACAAACACTGCATTTCAAAACCCATTCAACTTAGGTAACAAATAGTTATTTTTGATGACCATAACCTTATTCATGCACAGGATCTTTCTTATTGTTGTAGTTATTTTTACACTTGTACTTACCGGTTGCAACAACAATACCTCGTCGGCTGTATCATTGGATGATGCTGCCAATATCCGGGAATCTGTTCTTTCTGTTGATTCATCTGTTGTAAGTTTTCCTGCCATGCAATTAAGAATGGAAAACATTAAAAAAGCATTGGCGCAACCTGTTCCGGTGCTTTTACTGGATCATGCCGACAGTAACCAGTCTAAAGCCCAGCAAATTGCATTGAGCGATGAGCGTTTCAGGGAATATCTTTTTGATCCTGCAACCAAGGCTCCCTACCGCAACGAGATCTTCAATATATTCAATGCACGCCCCCAGGATGTACCAAGAGGTTATGATGAAAAAAGCGTTTATAGGGTAGAGTTATATAATTACCCGCTTAATTTAACTACTATTACGCTCGTTGATATTGTTTCGAAAAAAATTATTTCCGTAAATAATTACCCTCATACCCAGCCCGATCTGAATCCGTCACTGACCAGCCTCGCCATGCTCATCGCCGTTAACTCACCCGATGTGATAAAGGCCCTGGGCTTTAAACCGGAAGAGAAGGATGCAATAATGGCTGCTACCAAAACCTCCCTGAACCGCACCAAATGCGAGCGTAGCATGCATCTCTGCGTGGCGCCCACATTCATTAAAGGGGATAAGGCATTATGGGCGATCGTAGACCTTACTGACCAGCGGGTAGTTGGCGTAAGGTGGACCAATGTAGGCACTAACGGTCCCGCACAACGCATCAGTGAGCGTAAACTGCTTTTTGAAAAGATAATGGAATGCAATTGCAAACAAGTAAAAGCTATTGACAAGAACGGGTGGAAAATGAATTATGTGATCACCAGCAGCGACGGCCTTCGCATCAGTGAAGTATCTTTTGAGGATAAACTGATCATCAACAATGCAAAGCTGGTTGACTGGCATGTTAGTTACAGTGGCACCGATGGATTTGGCTATAGTGATGCAGTAGGATGCCCCGAATTTAGCCAGGCAGCGGTGGTTGCGGCTAGTGAACCCAGGGTAAGTGAGTTAATTCAGGACGGAAAAACAACAGGGTTTGTGCTGGAACAAATGTTTCAAAGCGAGCAATGGCCCATGCCCTGCAATTATAATTATGTGCAGCGGTATGAATTTTATAATGATGGAAAATTCCGTATTGCTGCAGCCAGTTTTGGAAGAGGCTGCGGTAACAACGGCACATATCGGCCCGTAACAAGAATTTCTTTTGCGGGCAACCAGAATAATTTTAGTGAATGGAACAGCAATGCCTGGCAGGGATGGGATACAGAACAATGGCGATTGCAGAATTCCCAGACAACTTATACTCCCGAAGGTTATCAATATAAGATCAACGACGATTCGGGCAATGGTTTTTTTATGGAGCCGGGCAACGGTCAGTTTAAAGATGGGGGGCGTGGAGATAACGCTTACGTATACGTGACAAAACTGCATCCTGATATTGATGAGGGTGAAAATGACCTTGCAACCATTGGCCCCTGCTGTAATACAGATTACAAACAGGGCCCTGAAAAATTCATTGACCCGAAACCGGAAAATATAAAGCATTCACAATTGGTAATATGGTATGTGGCGCAATTAAAAAATGATGATACCAAAGGAAAGGAATACTGCTGGGTGGAATCTTACCTCGAGAATGGGGTATATAAAACGCATACCTATCCCTGCTTTAGTGGCCCAATGTTTGTGCCTGTAAATAAATAACAGAAAAATGAAATCACTCCTTTTAATATCTTTTCTTTGCAGCTATTGGTTATTAAATGGCTGCAAAGAAAAAATGAGTGATGAGGAAGTGGCACAGATAGGTATCACCCAATGCCAGCAACAGCCCCAGTTCATCCCCGGCACCGGGCTGGATCCCGGGCGCGCCGCATTTTCAACATCTGAAAAAAGAACAGAGGGATTAGTTTTAGTGCAATTCCCAAAAGATAACGCTGATACTGCCGGCAGGAAGGTATGGCAGGATCCGAGCTGGAAGCAATTTGGTTATATGGGCCCCATCACAACCGATGATAACGGTAATGTATATACGGCGCCGATACCGGTGATCAATGTACTTGACAACAAGTCCGACAAACAAAATATCATTTACAAGGTTGACAGCAAGACCGGAACAATGAAAGCATTGGCAAACCTGCCTGGCGCTGTTAAGCAAACAACTGAAAACCCTTTTGGATTATTGGGCCTGTATTTTGATTGCCACGGTTTAAAATTATATGCCAGCAGTGTTGCCGGTTCCGAAAGAACGATAACCAATGGTGTTATTTATGCGCTTGACCCAACTGACGGAAAGATAACCGACAAACTAACGGGAACGGATGCACTAGGTCTATGTGTGGGTGGTATTACAGGGCAAAAGCGCCTGTATTTTGGCAGTAGCCGCACCTCAGATATTTTTTCTGTTGAACTAACTAAGGCGGGTAAATTCACGGGTGAGGTTAAAAAAGAATTTACACTGGATATGCTGGGCCCCAGGGGTGATGACAAAGCCAGGCGCATACGATTTGATAAGAACGGGGAATTGATGATATATGGGGTTGAGTTCAATTATAATCTTACTGCCCCATCCGAAAAGCAGGAGACCGTTTACCGCTTCCGGTATGATGAAGAAGAAAAGAAATGGATCTTTGTACAATAAAAAGACCCTGCGTAAACTGCAGGGTCTTAAATAATATCAGTCGTTATGTTATGCTTTGTATTGCGGAACCAAGCTGTTCGCAAGTTCAGTCATTTTCTTCAAACCATCCTCAGGCAGGCTTCCTTTCTTGAACTCAGCAAGTAATTCAGGGTACTTGTTTTCCATCTCCAGTAAAAAATGTTCTTCAAACGCTTTTACATTTTTAATGGCAACCCCTTTTATTAAACCTTGCGTACCCAGGTAGATCATCGCCACCTGTTTTTCAACAGACATCGGTGAATATTGCAGCTGTTTAAGGATCTCCACATTTCTTGCACCCTTATCAATTACATTTTTTGTAGCAGCATCAAGGTCGCCACCAAATTTTGAGAAGGCTTCCAACTCACGGTAAAGCGCCTGGTCCAGTTTTAATGTGCCCGCTACCTTTTTCATGGATTTGATCTGTGCATTACCACCCACACGG
>JANYIM010000303.1 GCA_025362055.1 Bacteroidota bacterium | reverse complement strand
TTCATACATTTTATTTTTAGGGATGAAAGAATGATTTTTTACATCTTCCTAAAGATATATTAAAAAATTTGAGTTAGGTAGCGTTAATATAGCTTTTAACAGGGATAAAAGTAGCCATAAGCCTTAACCAGAAGATCAAATTGGCATAAATTTAGCGGCTTCGTGGTAATAACAGGTTGAAACCTGCGTTTTATCAACATATTCACAATGTGCTTTGCAGCGGGTAGTGAATGTGTAATTTTGTTATCAGAAAAACCTTAAACTTTATGGCATTCGAAAATTTCCCAACTGCAGAACGCTCACAACAGGCAGCACCAACCCCTCCTACAGGCAACTGGCGTAATTATTTAACAGGGGCTTTGATCATTGCACTCCTGGGCACCTGGGGTTATATCATCTGGGATAAGAACAAGACCAAGGAGGTGATCCAGCAAAAAGATACTGTTATTGCAACTACATCCTCCCAAAAAGATGAATTGCAAAAGGAACTTGAAGACGCAACGATGCGGTATGACATGATCAAGACCAGCAGTGCTAATATGGTGCATAGTAAGGATAGTGTAATCAGCAAACGCGACAGGGAGATCAATGAAAAGAAAAGCAAGATCCAACAATTATTGGCAAAGGCAAATGCCAGCAAGGAAGAGATCGCGCAAGCCAAAACTTTGATCAGTGAACTGAACGGGGATATTGACAATTATAAGACCAAGATAGAAACATTGGAAGGTGAAAAGATCGTGCTCACGCAGGAAAAAGAAACGGTTACAAAGGAAAGGGATAAAGTAACAAAAGACCTTGATTCTGCGCAGACCGTACTAAAACAAAAAGATAATGTGATCGATATCGGCTCTACCCTGCACGCTTCTAATTTTTCGATATTGGGCATCAACGAAAAAAGCAACGGCAATGAAAAGGAAACAACTACGGCTAAACGCGTAGATAAACTCCGCATCTCTTTCGACCTGGATGAGAATCGCATTACACAGACCGGGGTAAAAAATATTTATATATGCATTACCGCACCTGATGGCACGCCCATAGGTGCTGCAATACCAGCAAGGTTCACTACAAGAGATGGCATAGAAAAGTTGTACACGCAAAAATTAGATGTAAATTATACCCAGGGCCAGCGCCAAACAGTAAGCTTCGACTGGAAACAAGGGACTCTTTTTACAACAGGTGATTATAGGATAGAAATTTATAATAATGGTTTCAAGATCGGGGAGGCTTTAAGGACTTTAAAGAAAGGTGGGTTGTTTAGTTAGCCCCTATGTTAGCATACTAAGGAACGAAACATTTAATAATTAATTTACGTGAAGATGCTTTGTTCCTCAGCATGACAAAAAAAAATTGTTAAAATATCGCCCGTATCGAAGCCCTTCCCACATGCACCACCCTGGTTTCGCCGGGTTTCCTTCCTTCATATTGAATACTCATTTCGATATTACCTGCTAACCGTTTCGTGTACTCGAGATTCCATAAATAATTCTTCCCGGGTAATAAACCGTCCAGTAAAATGTACCCCACCGTTGTATTGGCTGCCCCCTGGTAAGCGTTAAAATTGATCTGGTTAAGCGTGAACTTCGCATTGAGTGTGCTGTTGGAAAGGATATTATAACGCATATCTGCCGTGAGTGATTGGTTGACGGACCTTTCCATTGAATCAATAGTGTTCTTCTTATCAACAAATGCATAGGTAAGGCTTAACCTGAAATTCGACTTATGTACATATGCAATAGAAGGCTCAACACTGTTTTGCATCACAAGATAATTGCGGTTGTTGAACTTGGGGCCATTGGTGTTTAAAACATTCTTCACCTGCCGGAAACTGATATTGGTCACAAAATTTTTGTTGATGTTCCACCTGATCTTACCTGCAAGGTTTCGCAGCTTGCGACTTTCAAATCCATAGGACAATAAAGATTTCCCGTCACTAACGCTATGGGTCATATCAAAGCCCCATTTAACATTGCTGCGGTTGTAAAAAAAGGTATTGGAGAAAAAGGAATTCAATGTGATCAAGGTAGTATCCACCAGTCTTTTTGTGAATGGGTTGAACTCAAATGTGCCGGTGGAAATATTTTTTTTATTGATCTGCAGGGCCGAGTTTGTACTTGACCTGCTTAATAATTTTCTGAACCCTTTTGCACCAAAGGTTTTGATGAGCGCATTGGGATGCAATTCAATACTGTAATTGAATTGTACATAATTTGCTTTTACATATTGGTTGCTGGGCGTAAAGACCCGGATGTATTTTTTTTGATCCTGGAAAATAGCAATTTCAAATTCATTCAGTTCTGCAATGCCATTACCATTGTAATCTATCCAGGTGTATTCGCCCTGCCCTGCCGGGACCTCAATAAATGTAAATTCCCTCTTTTGCTCCTGCCCTGCCCCCAACTCATACAATATATTTCCAATGACCAGGCCCTTCCATTCATTCATATAATACTCGGCCCTTCCCAACAGGCTTTCATCTTCTTTTTGCCTGCTGATGGCAGGATTTAAAATATGTAATTTGCGATACGTGATATTGAATTTTAACTGCCGGTTTTCATTCTTCAGCAGCTCTGTAAAAAGATTATAATTATCACTCCTGTCTGCAGCCTGCAATGCCGTTCCCAATGGTAACATGTCTTTTCTTGCAAAATAAGACAAGCCCCATTTGTTCAGTTTTGCCGGGTTTGACTTAAGAGAGACCTGCCATACATTGAATGCAAAGCTCGAGAACGCTAAACTATCCCCGGCCTTATACCGGAGTTTATTGAACTCACTGTTATAATTAAATCCTAACAGCATTTTTTTATACCGGGTAAGTTCTTTACTCAGGTCAACGGTTGGGCGAAGAAAGCTGCCGTTTTGAAGGGGGTTGCCAATAGTTGTTAGGCTAACCCTATCCGTTAGTTTCCAGCCATTAATGATGCTACTATGTTCCATTAATTGCCGGAGGCCGTTGTATTTATCACTGCGGTTATAACTGGTGAGTTCATAGCGCAGGTAATTTCCTTTGGCATCGCCCAGTTTAACGGCAGCACTGGCAAGTTGTTCATTCGCGTTGGCAATGCTATCAGGCAGGCTCCAGTCACGCAGGAATTCCACATTACGCAAGCGCTCAATGGGTTTAAAACGATCCTGCACAAACTCATACCCCAGACTGGTCTGTAATAAAAGTGCTTTATCCAACATATGCACTTTAGTACCCTCCTTTTGAAATTGCAGTTTTGCAGCAAAGCCCTGGTCATTCCCCTTATCTTTTCTGGAAAAAAGGTTTACATCATATTTGCTGAGCGCAAATTCGGCTTTGATTTTTGTTCCTGGGGACAATGAATATTCTCCACCTAAGGTGATCATCTGTTGTTTTTTGGGAGCCACCAGTAAAATAACGGGCGCCCAATCTCCCTGCTTCGCATTAGTAGCATTAGGCGCCACCCAGCCAAACACTTTTCCATTGGCCACACTGTTGAGGGAAACGTAATTTCCTTTACCCGGCCCCACATAGGTAAAACCCAGGTTGTACAAAACATCATTCGGATTCGTGGAAAAAACAAAGATCGAATCATGGATCGTGGTATTATAGGTGGTATCGATTTTTTTATACAGGATCTTACCCGCTGAAATGGTGTCGCGCACTGCATTTACATAATAAGCCGTATCAACGCCATCGCCTATATCTGCCAGGAATTGTTTTTGCTTAATATCCAGCACCTGGTTTATGGAAGAATTTTTTGCATCAGAATTGGTGAATGCCCCGATACTCAATAAAAACTTATTGTTAAAGTTCAGCTCATCGCTGGCATATACCTGTGAGTTCAAAAAATCCCTGTCGGCATATTCAAATTCCACCTGTATCCTTTTATCCTTGGTAATAAGGCGTTTAGGCGTAAATGTTAGTTCAGCCGTATTATAATTGATGATATAATCCTGGTCTTCGCCGCGTTGCAGCAATTCGCCGTCCATAAAAACCCTTTCCGTATTTGCCAGCACAACAAAATACAGTTCATGGTTGGCTCCCTGCAGGCGGTATGGCCCCTGGTTCCCTTCAATGGGCTGCAGCATATTGCGGGTGAACTTTCCTTTTGCAATGGCACCACTTACCAATAGCGAGTTGGAAATGTGTTTGTTTATCTTATTCTCCGTAATGAAAGAAACACCCTGCAATCGCTTATAAAAATTGAGAAAATAATTTTTGCTCTGCCGTATATCGATATCACCAAAATTCACCTGCCATCCTTTTTTCCTGATCTGGAGGTAGATCCTGTCAAAATCACGCAGGTCCTGCGTATTACCATCCGGTTGTATGGGAATATTATTATCGGTTATGGCTGCAGTTAACTGAAGACTATCACCAATATAACCGCTCAGTTGCAGGTTAAGACTGGAATTGACCACGGCATCCTGGCTATTACCAAAAGAAATGCCCCTTCCAAAACTTCCTTCCGATTTTATACTCCCGAAATCAAGCAGTGGGTTAGCCTGTTTATTATTATACCTGAACGTGTAAGCGTTACTGCTAAGGAAATTATTACGCACATCATCGTAATTGAGGTGCCGCACTACCGCATTTAATTTAAAAGGGAATACCCGGTAAGTAACCAGCACACTATCCTTTGCGGGTTTGCCGATCCAGGTTATGGTGGCATTCACTTCATCCACTTTATAGGAATACGGAAACATGGTTTCAATGCGCACGCTATTAGGCACAATGCTCATCGAATCTAACTTAACAACTTTATTTTTTGTGCTGATATATTTCTTGTGAAGATTGGAAAGCGGCGATGGGTTCACCTGTGCATTAACGACATGCACCACCAACAAAAAAAACAGGAATGTGTATTTCCTTGTATGCTTCAACCGTTTCTTTGGGATTAGTAACGCCAAAATTAGCATTTATTGTGTAAGACGGGCAAAACAAAGAATTTGCTGCAATAAAAAACCTTCCGTAAAGAAGGTTTCAGCATATCAGTTCAAAAACAAGTTACTCTTCCGTACTCAACCCTGCTGTAAGGTACTCCCTGTTCATCCTGGCAATATTGGAAACCGAAATTCCTTTTGGACATTCCGCTTCGCAGGCATACGTATTGGTACAATTTCCAAAACCTTCCTTGTCCATTTGTGCCACCATATTCAATACCCTTGATTCTCTTTCGGGGCCACCTTGTGGTAATAATGCAAGTTGTGATACCTTGGCACTCACAAATAACATCGCACTGCTATTCTTGCAACTGGCAACACAAGCACCGCAACCAATACAAGCCGCCGCCATAAAGGCATCATCTGCATCTTTTTTATCAATAGGAATGGCATTGGCATCAACTGCATTGCCCGTGTTTACACTGATATAGCCGCCAGCCTGGATGATGCGGTCAAATGCAGTCCTGTCCACCATCAGGTCTTTTATCACCGGGAAAGCCTTACTGCGCCAGGGTTCAACAACAACAGTATCCCCATCCCGGAATGCCCTCATGTGCAACTGGCAAGTGGTGTTATTGCTCCACGGCCCATGTGCCTTACCGTTAATATACATGCTGCACATTCCGCAAATGCCTTCGCGGCAATCATGGTCAAATGCAACAGGGTCTTTACCAGCTGTAATCAGTTGCTCATTCAACACGTCGAACATTTCGAGGAAAGACATTTCAGAAGAAATATCCTTCACCTGGTAAGTTTCAAAACCACCTTTGTCCCTGCTGTTCTTTTGTTTCCACACTTTCAGTGTGAGGTTCATGCTATAATGTTCCATAATATTTAAATGCGTTTATAATTACTGTATTCAAAGGGCCTCCATCCAAAATTCTTCCACAAAAAATAAAGCACTTTATGTTTAAAATTTTTGAAATTCTTTTTCTTACTGTCAACGGTAAAATTCCAGTCTTCTTTACCTACCAGGCCTTTCATCACAGCAGGGTGCGTACCTTCAAAAGCTGTTACTGAATCAATATTTGAATAATCATAACGGCCTTCTTTTTTTTCTACTGCCTGTTCTGACTGCTCCCCGGCCCATAATCTTCCAAAATCCGTCCATTTCTGAAACATCGTCAATGGATTCCTAACCCAGCCATAATGATACATATAGGCATTGATGAGTTTTACATTCAACTTGCGCCCATCCTTCCACCTGAAGCCCTGCGCATCCAGGTAACTTCGTATGTGCTTATCATTCCTGATCACACGTATCTCCTTGCTATACCAGGATCTGCCATCACCAATGTATTTGTAACTACCGTAAAAATGGTGGTAGTTAAATAATAAACCTTCCACCCTTTTATCTGCGGCATATTTTTCCATGGCATTTAAAATAGTGGCATGATATTGTTCGTGCACTACTTCATCTGCCTGTATGTAAAAGAGCCAATCGGCATCGGCTGCTGTTGCATCCATTGCCTTATCCGTTTCTACTGCCAACACCTTTCCGCCATTCTTTAAACTGTTATCCCAAATAGAATGAATGATCTTTATTTTGTGAGAACCGATCGATGCGATCAGTTCATTGGTGGTATCTTCCGAATCACCCAGGCAAACGATCATCTCATCTACAACAGGTAAAATCGAATTGATAGACTCTACCACGGGGTAACCATACTTCACCGCATTTTTTACAAATGTAAATCCGCTTACTTTCATGCCCCCTGTCTCCGCCGCAGCGAAGAACTTAGATTTAATGATTATAATTTTTCCAAAACACTTTTTATTTAAGCACTCCAAACTCAGCATTATTCACAATATCATAGACGCCGTAAGCCCCCCTTTGGGGATTTAGGGGGTCTATTTATAGGAGCGTTGCGATGGTTTAACGATCTCAAAACTCAATGGTTCTTTATTCAATTGCCAGTCGCTATCGCCATTATATTTCCAGGCAGCCACATAACTGAAATTATTATCGTCCCGCTTTGCTTCACCATCATCGGTTTGTGATTCTTCACGGAAATGTCCACCGCAGCTTTCATTCCTGTTCAGAGCGTCAATGCACATCAGTTCGCCCAGCTCAATGAAATCTGCTACCCTGCCGGCTTTATCCAGTTCGGGATTCATGGAATTTATTTCACCGGGGATCTTTACATCCGACCAGAATTCTTTTTTCAACTGTTGAATTTCTGCGATCGCTTCTTTCAATCCCGTTGCATTGCGGGCCATGCCGCATTTATCCCACATGATCTTACCCAAACGTTTATGAAAACTTTCTACCGATTGTGTTCCCTTTATGTTCATCAGTTTATTGATGCGTTCGCTTACCGCATTTTCCGTTTCTTCAAATGCAGGATGTGTAGTTGCAATAGCAGCTGTACGGATCTCATCAGCAAGGTAATTACCCAGTGTATAAGGGATCACAAAATAACCATCGGCCAGTCCCTGCATCAAAGCGCTTGCTCCTAACCGGTTAGCACCATGGTCGCTGAAATTAGCCTCTCCCAATGCATACAGGCCGGGTATGGTTGTCTGCAATTCATAATCCACCCATAATCCGCCCATCGTATAATGCACGGCCGGGTATATGCGCATCGGCAGTTCATATGGATTCTCACCCGTGATCTTTTCATACATCTCGAAAAGATTACCATATTTTTCTTTAACAACAGCCCTGCCCAGTTCAACGATCGAATGGTGTTCCGCATTTTCGTTACCTGCCTTTCCTGCTTCGATCTTACCATACCGCACAATTGCATCTTTAAAATCAAGGTATACCGCCAGCTTCGTGGTGCCCACACCGTAACCTTCATCGCACCTTTCTTTTGCAGCCCTTGAGGCCACATCACGCGGCACCAGGTTACCAAATGCCGGGTACCTGCGTTCTAAATAATAATCACGCTCTTCTTCCGGTATATCCATCGCTTTACGATCGTCTCCTTTCTTTTTGGGAACCCATATTCGTCCATCATTGCGTAAGCTTTCGCTCATCAATGTTAATTTACTCTGGTACTCGCCGCTAACCGGGATACAGGTGGGATGAATTTGCGTGAAACAGGGATTGCCAAACTGTGCGCCTTTTCTATGTGCTTTCCATGCAGCGGTAACATTACTGCCCATGGCATTGGTGCTCAAATAAAAAACATTCCCGTATCCACCGGTGCATAACAGTACCGAGTGTCCGAAATGACGTTCCAGTTCCCCGGTGACCAGGTTCCTGGCTATGATCCCTCTTGCTTTGCCATCGATCATTACCACATCCAGCATTTCATGGCGGCTGTACATTGTTACATTACCCAATGCCACCTGTCGTTCCAAAGCACTGTAAGCGCCGAGTAATAACTGTTGGCCTGTTTGCCCTGCCGCATAGAACGTACGCTGCACCTGCGTTCCGCCAAAACTGCGATTACTCAGTAATCCACCGTATTCTCTTGCAAACGGAACACCCTGTGCCACGCATTGGTCAATGATGGCAGCGCTCACTTCGGCCAAACGATGCACATTGGCTTCTCTTGCACGATAGTCGCCACCTTTCACCGTATCATAAAATAAACGGAACACAGAATCACCATCATTCTGGTAATTCTTTGCCGCATTGATACCGCCCTGTGCTGCGATGCTATGTGCACGTCGCGGACTATCCTGGAAACAAAATGCTTTTACTTTATACCCCAGCTCGCCCAATGATGCAGCTGCAGAAGCACCTGCAAGCCCTGTACCTACTACTACCACTTCCAGCTTACGCTTATTGGCAGGGTTCACTAATTTTACGTGCCCTTTATAATCGGTCCACTTTTTATCCATCTCACCCAGTGGGATTTTTGAATCTAAAGCCATTGTATTCTTATTTTTTTGTTCCCAACATTTGATTATCTGTTAAACATCCTTGCGTCGCACCCTTATACCGCATCACATCATTCACCGCACTACTTTACCCAATCCAGATAAATAGCAATAGGCATCAATGCAAACACCAGCGGCACAATGATCGAAAATGCAATTCCTGCACACCTGATAATGGGCGTGTAACGTTTGTGATTGATCCCAAAGGTCTGGAATGCGCTCTGGAAGCCATGCAGCAAGTGCCAGGCCAATGAGATAACGCCTAACACGTATACGATCACGACCCAAAGATTATCACGAAATACCAGTTGCATTTCGGCATACAAATTATGTACGGGCTGGTTATTATAATCCTGCAATGTTGTTTCCTGTAATTCATGCACACCCATCATCCCGCCAAACCTGGAGGGCGTCCAAAAATGGTACAAGTGCAACACCAGAAAGATCAATATCAATGTCCCCAACAAGCCCATGCTCCTGCTATACCACTTGCTGTTGGTCTTTGCATCATTCATGGCATATTTAATGGGCCGGGCTTTGTGATTCTGTGACCATAATGCCAATCCCTGGACAATATGCAACACAAAAAAAACAAATAACCCTATTTCCATAATACGTATGATAAGGTTGGATCCCATGAAATGAGCCCAATGATTAAAGGTCTCCCCATTATCATTAAAAAAGATCATTGCGTTAACACTGCAGTGAACAACTAAAAAACAAATGAGAAAAAGGCCGGTAAGGCCCATGGTTATTTTTTTGCCTATCGAAGAAGTGAAAAACTGTTTCCAGGTCATGTTAAGGAATTGTGCGTTAAAATTGGATATGCAAAAATACGCCAGTAAGGTCAAACTATCTTTGAATATCAAATAATCTTTTAGCTGATCTTGGTCACATAAGGCGCTTCATCATTGAATTATCTACCTGCTGAAAAACAAATTCCGGCTTAAGTGTGCGCCATTGGGGGAAATCCATCAGCTGAACATAATTCGTGAGCCTCGACCGTTTAAAGTCATACTGGCTTTGTTCAGGCATGTTCAGTACCACCACCCATCCTCCATCATCTTCCAGTTGCTCTTTCCATTCCTCGTAATAACTGTCATCGCTGCTATGAAAATTTAAAACGTTCTCGGCGATAAAAATGAATTTACTGATCCCTTTTTTGTATAGGATATCGGTCACATCCCTTCTCAGCGTCATGATATCATTCTCAATAGCATCATTCCATTCACCCAGTAATTCAATGATGGCGAAATTCTGTTCATAGTCTGCAAAAAGTATTTTCATATACAGGGTTTTTGAGCCAAACTCATCCCACTGCGGATGGATATAATAGTTATAAACCGTTTGAGAGAATTCAAATTCACTGTAGGTTCTTCCGTAGAACGGCGATGACCTGTCTTCTTCCGATGTATATAAATGCCGCCAGTTATAATATGGTTCTATATCCTGCATGATCGGATCGCTGATTATATGATTAAACGATTTTGCTGATAATGCAAATTTCAAGTAATCTTCAATATCAAAAAAATCAAACTGATTTGCAATAAAAAAAGGGCCGCAACTAAAAGTTGCGGCCCTCACTTATTAACCCTGATATTTTTATTGCACTACAATTCTTTCTGTGAATATGAATTGATTGGATGCATCAGTAACTTTTACCATATACATTCCTTTTGCAAGTGACTTACTTATCTGAACGGTTTCAGTTTGTGATTTTACAGATACCGTTACCACCCTGCTCATGATCGCCTTTCCGGAAAGATCTGTGATGGTGATATTGTATAGGCCTGCTTTCTGCCCGTCGAACAACACTTTGAATTCATTGTTGGTTACAGGGTTAGGGAACACATGTGCATCAGAATTTAATGCAGGTGTAATTGCTTTGAACTCGGGCGTACCAAAATTCTTCACAGCATCTGCTTCTTTCTGCAGCAACAGGTTTCCGTTGGCAAGGTCAGAAGCATTATATACTTTATCAGAACCTTCGATCAATGTTGCTTTCAGGTCATTCATATCGAATTTATAATAGCCCGAAAAACTGTTGGCACTGCTTACCACAACTTTCCCTTCTGCGTCTACTGCTGCACCATTGGTGGAATAAGCAGCAGGCAGCCCGGTAATAGTTCCTTTTAATGTGGCAACCCTTGTATCCACATCTACCAGGAATACATTGTGGTTTGCTGTGATGATGTATAATTTATTGTAAGCATCAGCAATCATATCACCACCCCAGCTTGTGCATTTATTTTTTACTGAAATGCCTTTGTTAGATTCGTCATCTACCACCGGGCCAAGATCGGTAATAGTGATTTTT
>JANYIM010000295.1 GCA_025362055.1 Bacteroidota bacterium | reverse complement strand
ATCAGTTTTCCATTCTTATCATATCCAACAATGACATGTTTTGGCGACGGAATGAGGCAATGTTTTATTCCGCCATAACCACTGATCTGGTCCTGGTATGCCCCGGTATGAAAGAAGCCAACATACAAGGGTTCGCCAGTGCCGATCTTGGGAAGAAAGACCTCGTTGATATGTTCTTCAGAGTCATAATAATCATGACTGTCGCAGGTGATACCACCCAATACTACACGTTGATATTCATTTTCCCATTTATTGATCGGCAACATCAAAAACTTTTCACCGATGCCCCAGGTATCAGGTAAAGTAGTGATAAAAGAAGAGTCGATCATATACCAGGTTTCCTTATCATTCTGCATCTTTTGTCCGATGACACTATAGATATGCGCCATGCTCTCTCCTACCGTATAACTTCCAAATTCCGTAAAAATGTTCGGCACCGGCACCTTACTGCGTTTACAGGCCACCTTTATGTTGCGCACGATCTCATTGATCATGAACTGGTAATTGTATTCGAAACCAAGGGAATGCTTGATGGGAAAACCGCCGCCGATATTGATCGAATCCAGTTCAGGGCAGATCTTTTTTAACTGGCAATAAAGATTGATCACTTTATTCAGTTCGCTCCAGTAATAGATATCATCCTTGATCCCCTTATTCAAAAAAATGTGCAGCATCTTTAGCTGGAAACGGTGTTCATTGCCTTCGATCTTATCTACATAAAATTCAAGTATGTCCTTAGCCCTTATGCCCAACCGTGAGGTATAAAAAGGAAAATTAGGTTCTTCCTCAGCTGCTACCCTTATACCCAGGTTAAAAGGCACTTTCACTGATTTTATATAAGCCCTTAATTCATCTACATTGTCCAGTATCGGGATCACATTTTTAAACCCGCTGTTCAATAGCCCGGCAATACGATTGGTATAGGGCTTTTGTTTGTAACCATTACAGATGATGTAGATATCCTTGGTTATCTTCTTTTTGGCGTATAGTTTTTTAATGATGTCGATATCATAAGCATAGGATGTTTCCAGGTTAATATCGTTTTTTAGCGCTTCTTCAACAACGAAGGAGAAATGAGAACTTTTCGTGCAATAGCAATAGTTGTATTTAGCTTCGTACTTATGTTTCTTAAAAGCCAGGGCAAACATTTTTTTTGCCTTGCTGATCTGCATACTGATCTTGGGCAGGTAAGAAAGCTTCAGTGGCGTACCGTATTTAGCGATCAATGATTTTACATCTAGCCCGTTGTACTGCAGGTATTCATCCTTCACTTTAAAATCTTCCTGTGGGAAATTAAAGGTTTGCTGAACCAGGTCGCTGTACGTATTGTTCATTTCCATGCCGTATTTAATATTTTTCAAAAAACAAAAATAACGGATTGATATAAAACCAGGTCAAAAATTTAACCCGGGCATTTTACAAAAGAGCGTTTCATTTAGTGCATAAAATAAAACCGTCCGGCTTGGAGCCAGACGGTTTGAAATTTTATCCTAAGGGAATTATTTTACAGATTCCACCAGTTTCTTAAATGTTTCCGGCTCATTCATCGCCAGGTCAGCCAATACCTTACGGTTAAGCTCGATCTTCTTAGCCGCCAGTTTATGGATGAATTCGCTGTAGTTCATACCTTCTGCCCTTACTGCAGCATTGATACGTGCGATCCATAAAGTACGGTATTCACGTTTTTTTAATTTACGTCCAACGTAGCTGTACGTTAAACCTTTTTCCATTACGTTCTTCGCAACGGTGTATACATTCTTACGTTTGCCATAATAACCTTTGGCAGCTTTTAAAATTCTTTTGCGGCGGGCCCTGCTGGCTACTGCATTAACTGAACGTGGCATATCTTAATAAGTTTAAAGTTAAAAATTGAAAGTTAGCAGCACTTGCGGTGGCAAAGATTGCTGATATACGGTTGCTTTTATTTAAGTCCCAGTAAACGCTTAACAAAATGCATGTTGGCACTACTTACCACGCCGTCCTTACGCATGTTGCGCTTACGCTTGGTAGATTTTTTTGTTAAGATGTGACGTTTAAAAGCTTTCTGGAATGTGATTTTACCGGAACCGGTAACTTTAAAGCGCTTTTTAGCGCTGCTGTTGGTTTTAACCTTTGGCATTACATAACTATTTTGAGTTACTCCCTGCTGGCGTCCCAAAAATTCGGGAACTTGTTGAGCCGTGTGGGAAATGTCTGAAAAAGAAATAGGCCTTTTTCGGGCGGCAAAGGTAGGGGAATTTTTCAATATTTTCGTATTTAATGGAGAATATTGGGAGAAACAGGCTTTAAATCACTATTTAGCTTTGTTTTCGTTGATTACTGACCGTTGCCCGAATGTGCCCACACAACCAACGATTAAACGATCAACTACCAATCAAATCATTCATCCATCCCATCACTCCCCTCCGCCGTCTTACTGGACCCTGCCACCAATTTGGTAATAGTTTCGATCTCGGCCGGGCTAAAATAGCGCCATTTGCCGGGCGGCAAACCTGTTAAGGTAATATTCATGATCCGTATCCGCTTAAGCGAGGTTACATTATATCCCAGGGACTCGCACATACGCCTTATCTGGCGATTAAGCCCCTGCGTTAGAATGATCTTAAAACGATCGTTCCCCTCCTGCTTCACAAAACATTTTTGCGTCATGGTTCCCAGTATCCTTACTCCATTTCTCATTTTATTGATGAAATCTACAGTAACCGGTTTATCCACCGAAACGATATATTCCTTTTCATGCTTGTTGCCTGCACGAAGAATTTTATTGACGATATCGCCATCGTTGGTCAAAAAGATGAGCCCCTCCGAACGTTTGTCCAAACGCCCCACAGGAAATATCCTTGTCTTAAAATTCACGAAATCAATGATATTGGTCTTGTCTTTCAGATCGGTGGTGCAGGTAATGCCTTTGGGTTTGTTCAGCAATAAATAAACAGCTGCTTTCTTTTTCTTTATCGGTTCGCCATCAACAAGTACCACATCATTTTCCTGTACCCTGTTTCCCTTGTGTGCCTCTTTTCCATTAATGGTAACCCTGCATTGCTCAATATAATTATCGGCTTCCCTGCGGGAGCAAAAGCCTGTTTCGCTGATATATTTATTAAGACTGGTATCCATAAAAAATAGGCAATAAACAAACAGGCAATCAGCAATATGCAAGGGCCCCCTGATTGAAGGATTCATTTGCTTATTGTCAATTGCCTATTGCTTATTATTCCCGGTTATTTTTTGTACGCTTGGGTTATGAATTCTCCGCAGTATCGGTATTATCACCCTTTTCAACTACATCTGCCTTTTCAACCACCGGTGGCTCTTTAATTAGCCTACCCAGTTCAGAACTGCTGCTCTTTTTCTTTTGTGCTTTTGGTGCAAACATTACCAGCATCCTTTTTCCTTCCATCTTGGGCATGCCTTCCAGGGCACCTACATCTTTCAACCGGTCTGCAAATTTTAGTAATAATACTTCCCCTCTTTCTTTGAACATAATGGCACGGCCTTTGAACTGCACGTGCGCTTTCACTTTATTACCATCGAGTAAGAATTTTTCAGCATGCTTGGTCTTGAATTCAAAATCATGTTCATCAGTATTCGGCGTAAAGCGTATTTCTTTCACCTCGCTGGTCTTCGACTTCGCCTTCATCTCTTTCTTCTTCTTTTTTTCCTCGTACAAAAACTTATTGTAATCGATGATCCTGCAAACAGGTGGTACTGCTCCCGGGGAGATCTCTACAAGATCCAATTCCTGTGACTGTGCTATTTTAATCGCTTCGGCGAGCGGATATACACCAACTTCTATATTCTCTCCAACCAATCGTACTTCTGGTACCCTGATCATATGGTTGGTGCGGTGCTCCTGTTGTTGTTCTTTTTTAAAACGCGGGTTAAATGTGCCCCTGGGGGGTCTTGGTGGAAATGCCATTTAGAATTTTTAATTTACAATTTTGTTTACTTATGTTATCTCTCAGGTCGGTGCCTTCATTGACCTGGGATCTTACTCTGCTCTTTTTTCAATGATCTCAGTCATCAGTTCTTTCACAAATTCATGAATGTCTTTTGCTCCCAGATCACCCTTGCCTTGCCGGCGTACAGATACCTTACCTTCATTCATTTCTTTTTCACCCACTACAAGCATATAGGGTACGCGTGCCAATTCAGTATCCCGTATCTTCTTCCCTATCTTTTCGTTCCGGTCGTCGATCTCCACACGAATATCTGCATTTTTCAGGGTTTTTAAAATTGTATTTGCATAATCCATGAACTTATCGCTAATGGGCAGTATTTTCACCTGAGTGGGGGCTAACCAGGCAGGGAATTTTCCTGCATAGTGCTCCAGCAGGAATCCGATGAAACGCTCGTGTGTGCCCAGGGGCGCCCGGTGAATGATCAGCGGCACTTCCGGGTGGTTATCCTTATTGGTAAAACTCAATTTAAAACTGCGTCCCTGTGCAAAATCCACCTGGTTGGTGGCAAGTGTAAATTCCCGTCCGATAGCACTCCATATCTGCACATCAATTTTGGGACCGTAAAAAGCCGCTTCATCCTGTACTTCAACAAAAGGCGTATTAGTATCTATCAAGACCTTCCTCACCATCTCTTCGGTCTCTTTCCACAGTTCGGGTTCATTTACATATTTCTGTCCCAGTTTAGCCGGATCATGCAATGATAAGCGCATCACATATTTATCCACGCCAAAAATTTTAAAATATTTAATGTACATATCGTTCACCGCTGCAAATTCCCGGGCAAACTGTTCCCTGGTGCAATAAATGTGTGCATCATTCATGTGCAGGCAGCGTACCCGCATGAGGCCAAACAATTCGCCGCTTTGCTCATAACGGTAACAGGTGCCATACTCCGCAATACGGTATGGCAGGTCCTTATAACTTTTTGGCTCTGCATCAAATATCTTATGGTGATGCGGGCAGTTCATCGGCTTCAGG
>JANYIM010000292.1 GCA_025362055.1 Bacteroidota bacterium | reverse complement strand
TAATAGAATTTCCTGATCTGTATATTCATGTCTTATAATTTGATTGAAATAAATAAATCACCCTCAGTCATCAAGCTGCCTTATCCTTTTGCCTCGCCATTCTTTTTTCGGCATAAGCCATCGCAGCTTCTCTTACCCATTTACCTTCCTCATGTGCTTTAATCCTGGCATCCAACCGATTCTTGTTGCAGGGACCATTGCCTTTTACCACATTCCAGAATTCATCCCAGTTTATTTCTCCAAAATCATAATGTTTTGTTTTGGTATTCCATTTCAGATCGGCATCGGGTAATGTCATTCCTAAAACCTTTACCTGCTCAGCTGCCATGTCCACAAACTTTTGTCGCAGTTCATCATTGGTCATTCGTTTTATTTTCCATTTCATGCTTTGGTCGCTGTTGGTGCTTTCACTGTCTTTTGGTCCAAACATCATCAGGCTTGGCCACCACCAACGGTTGATCGCATCCTGGCACATTTCCTTTTGTGCTTCGGTGCCACGACTTAACACCAATAAAGTTTCAAAACCCTGGCGCTGGTGAAAACTTTCTTCTTTACAAATTCTTACCATCGCCCTTGCATATGGTCCGTAAGAAGTACGGCATAACATTACCTGGTTCAGGATCGCTGCGCCGTCAACCAACCATCCGATAGCGCCCATGTCGGCCCATGTTAAGGAAGGATAATTAAAAATGGAAGAGTATTTGGCCTTACCACTGAGCAGGTCTGCTACCATTTGATCACGGGTACTACCCAATGTTTCGGCCGACGAATATAAATACAAACCATGCCCGGCCTCATCCTGTACCTTGGCAATGAGTACTGCTTTTCTTTTTAAGGAAGGCGCCCTTGATATCCAGTTGCCTTCTGGCAACATACCCACCACTTCACTGTGGGCATGCTGGCTTATCTGGCGCAGGTTGGTCTTCCGGTATGCTTCGGGCATCCAGTCCTTAGGCTCGATCTTTATTTCCTTATCGATCTTTTCCTGGAACATTTTTTCCATATCATGTTCTGCCATAACTTTTACTTTAGCTGGTAAAATTATAAAAAACTAACGATTGTTAGTATTTTTTATTGTAAAGAACCCGGTACTGTTATTGGTATACCATATTTTTTACAAAAAGGGCCTGGTACAATTTCCCATATTTTAAAACGCTAAGGGGCTTTGGTTTCGAATCACTGTATTTGGTGGCAAGGTCTTTTGCAGTTAATTCCTTATCATCTGCCTTTACATTGCTTTTGAACATTCCCTTTGCATTGAACCATAGCCGGGTTTCCCATTGCTTTCCTTCTTCAGTTTCCTTAGTGTAATAAAAAACAAGCCTGCCATTCTTATAAAGGTATTCCTCATTGGTGACCATTGAAGCTGATCTGCGGAGTATTAATACTTTCAATAAAACGGTTTTAGGGTCACGCTCCGTTGCGGATAAATGGTTAGGGTCATCATCATACTAGAAATCGGTGGTTTCCTGGTAAGTACCTACTGCCGGCCAACTCATTGCATTTTTATTGGTTATCCACTCATTGCAATACAACTCGCCTTCCATGCCATGTTCTTTTGATGCCTGTATCCTTTTATTCACGTCCTGGTAATGATCACGGATCTCGGTTTCAGTTTGTGCAACTGCAGCAAATGAAGTAAAAAGCAGGATGAAGAAGATCACCTTTTTCATAAGCGTTTATTTATTACTGTTATAAACCATGTTTATTTTATATCAAAATCCACCACCACCTTTTCGGTTATCGGGTGCGACTGGCAGGTAAGGATAAAACCCTGCTCCACTTCTTCCTGCTCCAGTCCCCAGTTCACTTCCATTTCCACCTCACCCTCCAAAAGTTTTGCCTTACAGGTACAACACACACCACCTTTGCAGGCAAAGGGAAGATCGGCACCCTGTTTTAAAGCAGCATCTAAAATATTGTCGTTGTTAAAACCCAGGTCGAAATCAAAACTCCTACCATCCAGCTTCACGGTTATCTTACTCATGGGGCCACCGTTGCTGACCACTGATTTCCGGCTACTGATTGCTAACTTCTTTTGTCCCGGCGTAGTGAACAATTCAAAATGTATCTTCTTTTTTTCAATGCCGCGCTGTTCTAAAAAATCTTTTATGCAAAAGATCATTTCTTCTGGTCCGCAGATAAAGAATTCATCCGTACTTGCATAACCCAGCAATCTATCCAGCTCTGTTAATTTACTGATATCGATCCTCCCGGAATTTATCGGCGCATCTGTTTTTTCCCTGCTGAGGATATTGATAAAATTGAAGCGGTTGATGTATTTATTTTTCAGTGCTTCCAGTTCTTCAAAAAAAATAATGGAGCCGCGTCCACGGTTACCAAATACCAGCGTGAAACTGCTTTGCGGCTCGGTATATAATGTGGTTTTGATAATTGAGATAACGGGCGTGATACCGCTTCCGGCTGCGAAGGCAAGGTATTGTTTTTTGTTTTCGATCTTCAGTTCGGTGTTGAATTTTCCTGTAGGGGGAAGTACATCTAATTCATCTCCGGCTTTCAGATCAATGTTTGCGTAAGAAGAAAATTTTCCATCATCAACTTTCTTAACTGCCACGCTCAATTTATTTTCAAAAGGCGCAGTGCAAATAGAATAGGAGCGCCGGATCTCTTCATCACCGATCGTTTTTTTAATGGTGATATTCTGCCCCTGGGCAAATACAAACTCCTCCTGCAACTCTGGCGGGACTATAAATTCAATGGAAACACAATCAGGAGTTTCCTTTTTGATCTCTTTTACTTTCAGTTTGTGAAAATGAACAGCCATAAAATTATTTTATCATGCCTTTTAATAAATGAGTTACCATATCATCCTGCAAAACCTGCGGGCCCAGGTTCTTTTTGTGACGTTGCCAGAATTCCAATCCTCTCACAGCAGACAATATCGTTAGTACCGCTACGTAAGGATTAATGTTTTTTAATTCCTTTGTTTTAATTCCCGCTTCGATCAAGGCAACAAAACGTTTCTCATAACTGCGCCGCTGGTTTAAAAAATTACTCAGGTAAGGTTCTTTTAAATGTTTCCATTCATGGTTGGCAACAAATACTTCATCAAATTCATCCAGCATCATGCAAATATGAAAGCGGATGATATTCTCAATTTTTACAACATTGCCTGATCTTGTATTTTCTACCCGTTCGAGGTGCGAGGTAAACTCATCGGCTATTTTAAAACAAATGGCCTGCAATAACTCACTTTTTGAACCTATATGATTATATAAACTGGGCGCTTCCACACCAACTGCTTCGGCCAACTCCCTCATGGAAGCGGCATTAAACCCTCTTATCCTGAAAAGTGCGGCTGCTTTTTCGATGATGAGGTCTTTTTTGGTAGCATTTTTACCCGGCTTTATTTTAGCCATTTCAAATTTTCTGTAAAACTAACGGATATTAGTTTTTTTAAGCGCTTTTTTTAAAGGAATCAGCCAATTATAATTACTAAATTTGTTCACGAAAACAAACTTGCTATGCAATTACAAGCCGTAGATACTGTCGAGAATATAGCTGCTGAAGATTTTAAGAAGAATTATTATGGTCCAATGAAGCCATTGGTCATAAAGAATCTTTCTAAGGACTGGCCGGCGTATAAAAAATGGACCTGGGATTATTTTATTGATATAGTAGGGGAACAGGAGGTGGGGGTATATAATAATATAAAGAGTGATGCCTATACGCCCATTAATACAGCTGATGCTTATATGAAATTCGGTGATTATCTAAAAAAAGTAAAGGCAGGCCCCCTGGACCTGAGGATATTTCTCTTCAATATTTTTCAACATGCACCTGCTATCACCAAAGATTTTGAATGGCCCGAACATTTAATGAAAGGATTCGTAAAAAAGTACCCGATGCTTTTTGTGGGTGGGCAAGGCTCTGTAACCCATATACATTTTGATATCGATATGAGCCATATTCTGCATACCCAGTTCATTGGCCGCAAAAAGGTATTATTATTTCCTTTTACGGAACAATACAAATTATACCGTAAACCCTGGGAGGTTTTAAGCCTGGCAAATTTCGCCAATTACAGCGAAGCGTTTGATTATGAAAATTTCCCGGCTGTAAAATTGGCCAAAGGCTACGAAGTGATACTGGAGCATGGAGATACCTTGTTTATGCCTGCCGGTTATTGGCACCACATGGAATACCTTGAAGGGGGCTTTGCTATGAGCCTGAGGGCATTACAAAGTAGTATCGGCGGTAAGATGACGGGCTTATGGAAACTTTTTGGGATGCGTAGTATTGATACCCTGATGAAAAAAACCACTCCAAAATGGTGGTATAACCGAAAAAAAAGGCAATTATTGGCCCATGCCAAAAGGGAAATGAAAGCCGCCGGAATGGAGGCATAAAAAAAATTATGATAGTTTCAGAAAAATGTTAATTTTACACCCTGCTCGGTTATCAACTCTCTCCAATCTTATAGAAAGCCCTTATGCGGGATTACCATTCAGGTAATGTCGTTTTGTAAACACGTTATATACATCTAAAAAAATATTTTTTAAATTTTTTCTTGTGGTTTCAGAGGTAAGCAAGGCCGGAGATTTTTATCTCTGGCCATCTTTTTTGTGTAAACCGGAACCCGCCACTAAGCCAGGTTTTGTTCTTACCTGTAACTAAATATCCCCTCTTTTACATTCAACGTTTATCCTTGCAACAACAGATGGCCAGCAAGGACTTGCTCCATCCTGGTAAATCATTGATAAATTCCGGGTATGAGCCAACCTTTTTCTAAAAATGGCATCCATAAATAGACAGCCAACAGTTTATCAACCTAAAACAGAAACTATGGAACGCAAACATTTTTTAAGGAATTCACTGGGATTTTTGAGTGCGGCAACGATAATCGAAGCCTGTAAAAAAACGGATAACAGTGGCGGTTCGGGGGGTGGTTCTACTGCGGCAGCTATTTCGGGATTGAATTGTGCGGGAGCTTCCCTGGCGACAGCTACGGCTGGTACTGCATACTCGGGGGTAGCAACGGTACCTTACACGGGGGGCAACGGAATCGCATATGGTACTGGTACTGCTATTGCGTCTACTGGCGTGATAGGCCTCACAGCCACATTACAATCAGGAACCTTAGCAAGCGGATCAGGAAACCTGGCCTATCTAATAACAGGCACCCCTGCATCATCGGGCACAGCGGCTTTTGCATTGAGTTTTGGAGGACAGGTCTGCAGCTTATCATTAACAGTAAATGCATCCGGGGCTGCTTCCTGCATAGTGGCAGCCACTGAAACAGAAGGCCCTTATCCTTACCCGGGAGGCGAGTTAACCAATCCGTTGAACAGGAGTGATGTAAGGGTGATCTCGGGAACTACTTTAAAGACCGGTGTCCAGTTGGGGTTGGTTTTTACAGTGGTAAATACTAATGCAAGCTGTGCACCTGTATCAGGGGTGAGAGTAGATATCTGGCATTGTGATGCAAGAGGATATTATTCAGGTTATGCCAATCAGCCGGGTGTAGATGGCACATTGAGTTATGTTGGACAAACCTGGCTGAGAGGTTATCAGACTTCAGCAGCTGATGGTAAAGCAACATTTACCACTGTTTATCCGGGATGGTATGGGGGCAGGGCGACGCATATACATTTTGAAATTTATATTGGTGGCATTTTGAAAAAAACAGGACAGGTTACTTTTTTAGAAACCATTTCTGATGCGATACATGTTACGGCAGGATACAATGGAACCATTAATCCAGTCCGCAATACAGCCGACACGGTTTTTGGAGATTCGTTGACCGACCTGGCAAATGAATATCTTGCCTTAAGCGGAAGTATCGCTGCGGGTTATGCAGGTACATACACAATTGGCCTTGCTTTATAATTCAATAATACGAAATGATAAAGAGGTTGTTTAATAGGTTTAACATGTTGAAACCGGCAAATCATATTTGTGCATAGAAAATGTTTAACTGGCTTTAGATCCTCGGCTATCAGGAATGGCAGACAACATAGTGAACTTTTAAGGCAACCTCTTTACATTTTAATATCATAAAATAACCGGGTAAATTATGCCTAAGGCGCTGATCAGGATCGCATACAAACAAGTGATAGATGCAAATGCTACATCAACTTTCGAAAAAAATATTTTACAGCTTTCGTTTGCAGAATATAAAATGAAACAGCAGGCCTATAATACAGATGGGATCATTCATACATTTACGGCACTGAAAGAAAAAGATGGCAGGGCAAATTCATTACATTATAAAAGCGGGTTTGCAGTTGCCGGGTTTATTGAAGCTTTAAAGAACAGGATAACCATTTTACAGGATGCGGTGGAAGCGTTTTTTCATTTTGATACCTACCGGTTTGAAGTAATAGAATCAGACATAACAAACGAACACTTACATAAAGTGGCCATTCATTATATTTCAGCCATACTTACTTTGTATGAGGTCATCGGTGATTACCTGCTTGTTGCCACAGGAGATAAAACTACTGCAGTTTCAACTGAAGCCGTTGAAACTTTTTTGGTAAAAGTGCAGCCCGGCATGTCGATAGTGAGCTATAAAGAATTGAATAAATAACATATAAAACTCCCCCCGGAAAGCACGCAACCCATACTGAATATGGACTTAAATGAAAAGGATAAAGCCGAATTTTTATGATTTCTTTAGGATATCATCGTACAATTTATTTAGCATAAAAACTTTATAAATAAGTGACATCATAAAAATCACACTCAAATATTATTTCCGGCTCATCATGAACTGAATCTTTACCTGCCCTTCTCATAAAAAACCTCAGCCGACTGCATGGGAATTAATTATTCACTTCAAATAATTCGCCATGAACAAGTCAATACTGGCAACAGTATTTGTTGCATCACTCTTTGGTAATATAACATTTTCATCTGCCCAACTCAATCTGGCCAACTGGCAAATTGGGGCAAATGCAGGCATTTTTGTTTACCAGGGCGATCTAACCCCTTCCCGACTTGGCTCTTACAGAACATTAGAACCCGGTTTTGGCCTTTACATTTCAAGAATTCTTAGTCCATCTTTTATATTGCGTACCAACCTGGCAAGGGGTAAAATACGGGGCAACGATGCTGCATACGACAAACCAACGTGGAGGCAACAACGCAATTTTAATTTTACCTCACCGGTCACCGAGATCTCTGAATTGCTGGTATGGAACATACTTAAAAACAATAGTAATGAAACGGGCAGAAGATTTTCGCCCTACCTGTTTGGCGGGGCTGGGATAAGTTTTTTGAAGATCAACCGCGACTATAGTAACCTGAATACAGCTTTTTTTGGGGATGGTTCTGATCTGCAAAATGGACTTACGGCCGATATTGGCCATCAGCTACCCAAAAGAATGTTGGTATTACCGTTAGGGGTAGGGGTAGAATATTATATAAGCCCTGCAATGGCGCTGACCGCTGAAACAAATTTCAGGTACACTTTCACAGATTATTTAGACGGTTTCAGCCAGTCAGCGAATCCTGCAAGGAAAGATTCCTACCATTCAAATACCGTTGGCCTGGTATATAAATTTGGTCAAAATAAAGGATTGGCTTGTCCCACAATGAAGTACTGACCGGGCTTTACGGCTGTTTAGTCGACTGCTTTATTAACGAAACCTATCAATGGTTCCATTGCAAGAAAGGTTGTTGTAATTGCTTTTACAAATGACCTGCTTTGTACTTCCGTATCAGTAAACGGTTTGCGCACGACGAAGCTTTTCATTTTAAGAAAAGCAATGGCAGGGTTGTTTTCATCATAGCCTTTCGGTGGCCTTGTGAGCATATCGTTATTATCCAGCCCCTTCGCAAATTGTTTTTTAAATGTACTGCTGCCGGTTATCTTTTTCCATTCATTAAAGCTATAATCGATCTCCTGGCGTATTTTGGCAAGATCATGGGTGGTAGGCATCCATATCCCACCTGCAGCAAAACTCTTTCCCGGCTCAATGTGCAGGTAATAACCGGCCCCGTTACCCTTTTTGCCTGCTTTGTTAAAATAACAGGACATATTGCTTTTGTACGGGCTTTTATCTTTACTGAAACGAACATCGCGGTTGATGCGAAAAACACATTCCTTAGCAGTAAGGTTTGCAATAGGCGCATCAAACCTGGCAATACCGGGGATCAATTGATCAACTAAAAAAAGAAGATCTGATTTTGCTGATTCAAATTGCGGACGGTGTTCATCAAACCATGATTTATTATTATTCTTTTTAAGATCTTTCAGAAATTTTAATGTGCCGGGCTGGATCATACATATTTTTTGTGCAACAAAATTACATAAATAAAAAAAGGAACCGGCGGTAACCGATTCCTTATTCTTAATTTTTATTTCATGATTACTTCACCCTTCCCCAGTTCTCTCCGCTCTTAATACGGTATAATGTCATTTCGCTCACTTTATATTTTTTGGCAAGTTGCTTATAGGTCAATTTCCGCTTGGGGTTCTTTATAGTGTCTTTAATGGCCTTAACCTGACTGGCATTTAGTTTCAAGCCCTCTGTCCGGTTAGCCTGGCGCTTTTTATAGGCAACTTTTTCAGGGCTTTTTTGCTGGTGAGAACTCACTTCTTCCAGTGTTGCCCATTTGAGATTCTTATGACTGTTATCTTTCTTTTTGTGATTGATGTGAACCACAAACTTATGTTTTGGAGAAGCTTTTTTACAAAACTGTCTTGCAACCTCACGATGAATATAAATGGTACCGTTACCATTATCAACATGAAGGTTCAGTGTTTTGTAACCGGAGGTCAATGAACCATTCAGTAATTTTCCATCCTTCTCAACATTTTGAGTAAAGCTGGCTGCACGGCCATGAGATGATACTGCATACTTTTTGCGAAGTTGTTTGTGGCCGCTAAAAAGAATTTGCTTCCAAACTTCACCGGGATTTTTTTTAATCATAATGCTATGATTTAAGATGTGATGTCCAGACAAACGGGCCTGCCAGGACAGAAATTATTTTGATTATTTTGGGCTCGACATATAAATATAAAAAACCTTTTGCTAAGTAGGTAGCATTTTTAAAAATTCTTCTTCCGAAATTATTT
>JANYIM010000182.1 GCA_025362055.1 Bacteroidota bacterium | reverse complement strand
CAGGGAATTTAGTTAATTGGTAGGTAACAATAGTACTGCGGGTTGCGATGTAGCTTCCTATTTTTTTAAGCTGGTCGCCATTAGTAGAGACCAGGTCATTCAATGTTAATACATATCCGTGGCTACCCTGAAAATTTATTTGTCTTCCATCCGGAGCGCCACTGGTGGTTCGTATTTCAATGGTAACGGTATTACCACTTCCGGAGGATGGGGTAAATTGAAAATTCTCGAACTCACCCTGCTTCTCAAATTTGTAAGTTATATAATGGTCGCCCCTGAATTCGTCGCCGCTCCAGTAACCTTTTATTGTACTGTCTGACATTCCTTTTCGCAAATAATGCATTTCGCCTTTTCCTTCTCTTATCCCTTCCTGGAATTTACCTGAATAGTACATGCTGTCACTATAGTTGTAAACGCCTTTCCCATCGGGCAATCCTTTTTGAAAGGTCCCGGCATAATGTTGAGCTCCTGTGGCTTCTCCTTTGCCATTGGCAAACCCATTTTTGCATTCCCCGGTATAAGTCCCAACCAGGCTGGGCATTTCCACTTTGCATGATTGAGTACTATCCTGGGCATATAATAAATTAAGATGCGAGGAAGCGATACAAACAAACAATATGATGCGGTGCGTAAATTTCATCCTGATTAAATTTACAAAATAATCGGTAACTAATGATAAAAAATAAATAAAACCGCCGCTGGCCATAATTGCCTATCGTGCAGGTAAAGCGGTGATGAAAAACTGCTACCGGTTGTAAGGTTTTACTTATTATCCCCCGGGTACTAAGAACCATAGAATATATCATTGCCCCAACGCTTTTTCCAACTGCACAATAAGCCCATCCCTGTCAAGTCCAAATATTCTTTGATACTGCTCAAAGCTGCCATCCTTATGAATGATCACATAGGTTGGGAAACTTTCTCCCTCCCCTTTTATTTGCACTTTTTCCATGATGTCTTTTGTTAAAGCCGGGTTGGCAATAGTATGATATCCCGAAAGGTTAAAAAAAGCGATCAGTTCCTTCCATGTTTTTATGCTGGCACTGCTTTGGTGATTGGCGATATAAAGATAGTCGAGTGCTTCTCCTTTAAAATGCGCTTTGATGGCCGCACTGTGCTTGTCGAGGTCCTCACGGCAAGGTCCGCACCATGTTCCCCACATATCAACCAACACGGTCTTGCCTTTGAAATAAGCGAGTACATCTTCCCATTTTTTAAACCTGCCTGCCGAGTCAATGAATTGCATATCGGCACTGAGTTTGCGCTCCTGCCTGAAAGCGATTTCTTTCATCGGCGCATCAAATATTTGCAAATAAATGCTTGATGGGAATTGTGATTGGAACCGGCTATAAATAGTGGAAAGGTCTTTGATATCCCTTTCCTGCAATGACATGTTGATAAGCAGCGCATAAAGGTATTCTTTCGCCTTACCGGTAAAATACTTTTCAATGATCCGTTGTTGCAGGTCATTGGTATGATCCTCGGCATATAATTTAGCGCCTGCTGCTGTATCCTTTCCATACCAGTTCAACAAAAAATCGGGGCGTTTATCTTCGAACTGGCGCCAAAGATTTTCTTTTGTCCGCAAAAGCCAGGTGCCTAAAAAATTTGTATAATTCACGCTAACCAATGCAGCATCATTTACAAGCGGCGCTTTTATAAAAAGTGATCGGCGTATCCTGGTCCATTCATCATAGTTGCGATCATAAGCTTCATCTATCCTAAAAGCATTATTGGTCTCGAATCCGAAGTAAGCTTCCAGCATTTCGTATTGCAGGTTCGCTTTCCAGGCAGTTTCAAAATCAACAGATGGATGGTGTTGTTCTATATATGCTGTAACTATTTTCTGATGCGACTGATACTGTGAATCAAGATAAGCGGCGGCTCTTCCCGGCAAGGTATCGCCATAGTATTTTTCAATGCCAAAATTTTCGTTCACAGCAAGCAACTGGTTATTGTTTGCTCCCTTACCCGTTACGCTAAAAATATATTCCGGTTGTTTCCCGGATGCATTCACGGTCAGACGGTCGCCCGGTGAAAGAAATAAATTATAGCTGCTAAAAAATTTCCCCGTGTTGTCTGCGATATTGATCGTCATTATTTCAGGTGCAGGCAGGTTAACCGAAAAACTGAATGCTCCTTTTTTATCCAATATTATTCCCTGGTATCCCAAATTAACATTGCCGGCCATGAATGCAAAAGCGGGGCGAATGAGTGATATCTTACCATCCGGGTTGTTCTGTATCACTCCCCTGATCTTTGCCGACTGGGAAAAGGCCGATTGACAGCAACCAATTAAAATGATGGCATAAAGTATCTTTTTAATAATAATGATACGCATATACAGTTTATCTTAAGTGCAATTTGAAAAGAATATCCGGAAAAGCAACGCATTTATCTAAATCGTCGCCGGAAAAGTTTTAATGACACGGACTGTCCAGATAATCATTAATCATTTAATCAGCGATCTTATTTATTCACGTACAACCATATCTTCCACGTTGCAGCTTTATACAATTCGATGTTAACGGATTGCCCGTTAGAAAGTATGGCATATAAGCTTATGGGGAATTTGGTTATTTCATAGGTGGTAGAAGATTTATTGGTTGATGTGAAGTAAGATATTTTTTGTATCCGGTTTCCATTGGTAGAAACAAGATCGCTCAACGTTAATACATAACCCGAACCGGCACGGAAATTCACTGCTGTACCATCAGGGGCGCCCGAAGTTGTTGATATTTCAATGGTAACCATATTCCCGCTTTCGGCCGATGGCGTGAATTCATACATATCGAACTTAGCCTGCCCGTCGAACTTATAAGTGATGTACTGGTCGCCGCGATATTCGTCTCCGCTCCAATACCCTTTTATTATACTATCCGTCATCGCATTTCGCAAATAATGCATTTCACCCTTCCCCTCTTTTATCCCTTCCAGGAATTTACCCGAATAATACATGCTATCGGAATAATTATAAACTCCTTTTCCATCCGGCAATCCCATTTTAAAAGAACCTGTGTAATGATGAAAGCCTCTTGCTTCTCCCTTGCCATTGGCAAACCCTTTTTTACATTCCCCGGTATAAGTTCCAGCCAGGTCTTCTAACTTCACTTTGCAGGATTGGGTACTATCCTGGGCATAGAGAAGATTAATGCCAGGGAAAACAATGAAAACAGGCAGCATGACAGCGTGATTAAATTTCATGTAGCTATAATTTAAAAATCTGTGGCCATATTCAACAACTCAACGCATCACCGTTACTCTTAAAAAAGTGGCGTGTATGATCGTGGTGTCATGGATGGTGCTTTGATTTTGAGCGATGAACAAGGCTTCTAATTCCTGTTGCAATTCCAAACTCTTACCATTCTTTTCAGCTGCATCAAAAGCATTCATGGTGGGACCATAGAAATTTTTAAATGTACTCACCAATTCTGCCGGTGAACATGGAGCATTGAATGTAAAACTGTCTTTAAGGAAAGATATATTTTCTTTTGCAACGCCTGCATTGGCAAAACGTTCTGTAACATGATCCTCGATACCCCACAACATCGGGCTAATGAAACCTTCGGGTGGTGGTGGTGTATAGGCAGAACTGATCTTTAGTATTTGTGCAACCAGTGTAGGGTCTCCCGGTATCCAGTTACCCATCACTATCCTTCCGCCCGGCCGGGTAACCCTAACCATTTCTTTCGCTACATCAAATGGCTTTGGGGCGAACATGGCACCAAAGATGCTTACAACAAGATCAAAAGATCCATCTTTCAGTTCATTAAGATCTGTTGCATCGCCTTCCCGGAAGATACAGTTTGTAAGCCCTTCGGCTGCTGCACGCATTGTTCCCGCTTCCACAAGATTGCTCGCAATATCCACACCCAAAACATTGGCGCCAAGTTTTGCTTCAGGTATGGCAGTAGTACCATCACCGCAACCAAGATCCAATACATCAAGCCCTTTGGTAACACCTAATTGGGCTACCAATGCGGCGCCGCTTTCCCTCATACCTTCGGCGATGCGTGTAAAATCGCCTTTTTCCCATAATGCTTTGTTTGGATTCATGTTGTTTAATTTTTAGGACCCCAAAGTAAAAATTATAAACGAGTTTTTTGTTTTTAATTTACTCCGATACAAAGTTCCCGGAACAGTTGGGATGTTTCAGGGAAACAAGTATTTGATGAGTAAAAACATTGCTCAATAGGATCATTTTGCATCTATTGCACGATCAATTTTACTTTGTGATGCACCGGTTGAAGACTGAATAAATATGCATAGATCGCATTCACTTCCTTATCATTCATGTATTTGAATTTTGGCATTGGCGCTTTTAATTGTCCCCCACCGGGTGTAATTCCATCAATTACTGCCTTGCTGAATTCTGATCGGGAATATTCACCGATCCCTGTTTCTTTATCCGGAGTAAGATTGGCAGCGTGTATATTTTTTCCAGGCGCTTCCTTCATCGTCATCCCACCCTGCAAATATCCTTTGGTTAGTTCAGGAATGGAATAATTAACGCCCGTCTTATTTTTTGAATGGCAATGATAACAGCCTGTAACAGCCGCCAGGTAATAACCATAGCGGATGGTATCGTTCTCATCCGGCCTTGTTATTCCTTTTTTATAAGATACAGGTTTCAGGAATAACCGGATACCTGCCTTACCTAAAAGATTAATATGCGATTCGCCAATGGTTGTATCAGCAGCAGTAACTGCAACATCATTGGATCGCAGGTAAAGGATGATGTCATTGATGTCCTTATCTGCCATCATCGGCCGCATCATGTATGGCATAAATTTCCCGTTCTTTGCGATACCGGTCTTGATGAGATAAAATAATTCTGCATCGCTGTACCTGGGTACAATTCCATTGCCGGCAGACTGTGTAAGATTAGCTGCAAATAATTTTCCACCGATACGGGGAAGTTCATCGAGTTGCCTGCCGATGAATTTATTTACCGTATGATCATAGTGACAACTGCCGCAAACACTGTAGGTAAGATCTTTCCCATTTTCAAGCGATGTATTTACCAAATGGGTAGTGAAATTATCATGGGTGGTGCCAAAATAAAACCGGCACCCCATGATGATGGTCGCCGATAAAATAATTACCTGTATTTTTTTTAAATTATTAGTAAACCATTTCAACATAATGATGAAATTACAAATATCATTCTTACCGCAGGTATTATCTCGTAACCACTTGAACAATACCCTGCTCAGTAGGATGGATGCTGCAATGATAATGATAAGAACCCAATTGGGTTGCGGTAAAACTAAAAGTACCCTGCGGGCTAATAGTACCGCTGCTAAAACTGGTACCATCATCCGAAGTAACGGTATGCGCTGTTGCATCCATATTTGTCCAGGTTGTTCTGCTTCCCAATAATACCGTAATAGTTGCGGGCATAAACTGCATTCCTTGTATGGTTGCCAGGTTATCGGTAGTAGCTGGCGTGGGATTGGCATCATTGCTTTTACTGCAGGCATTCATACCAATGGTGAATAGTACTGCCAGGCAGCTCACCCAAAATATTTTGATAGCTTTCATAATTTAATATGTTAATGTGTCTAAAAATTGATCGGTAGATCATCTCCTTTATACTTAGACCATTATTGTGCCAAGAATATTTTTAGTGAAAAATAGTGGCGATTTTCTATCATTCTAATGAAAGCGGCATTTTCCAGATATATAGAATGAATATTGACGGAACAGGTAAAATAAAGATAACCAATGGTGCATTGGTACGGATGACACCGCTGGTGAATTAAGTATTACAAGGATAAAACGATCCTGAAAGTCTTTCGTCTGTTACAAACGTATTCTGCTCCTACGCTACCTATTTAAATTCATCTTACACGTTTATAAGTGTTTGCACCCATATCTGAATTAAAGTATTTTGTTATTTTGACAAATAATAATGCAGGTCTGGCGGTAAATAATTAAGTGTCATGGAAATAATACGAAGCATCCAAAAAAGGATATATGAGATACGTGGTGAAAGGGTGATGCTCGACAGGGACCTGGCAGCCTTGTATGAGACTGAAACAAAGGCATTAAATCTTGCCGTAAAACGAAATATTAAGCGCTTTCCACCCGATTTCATGTTTCAGCTTACAAAGGAAGAACTTGAATCTCTAAGGTTTCAATTTGAAACCTTAGAGACAGCCTATTCTTTAAGGTCACAAATTGTGACCTTAGAGACCGGCAGGGGCCAACATAGTAAATACCTGCCTTACGCCTTTACTGAGCAAGGGGTTGCGATGCTTAGCGGTATAATTAATTCGGATAAAGCCATTAACATGAACATTGCCATTATGAGGGTGTTCATTCAAATAAAGAAAGCTTTATTATTTCAAAATGATCTAAAAGAACAATTGAAAGAAATAAGGGAAAGAATGGGAGAACATGATGTACAGTTAAACAATATATACGATGCAATGGAAAATCTCTTAGATGAAAAAGCAGCGCAAAGAAAATGGGAGGACAGGGAAAGAATTGGGTTTAAAAATGAAAAGCGCTGATAAAAACCCCTTCCCTTATTTTTGCAAAAAAAAACTATGAGTGATCAACTTACACGAGGCACAATAATAACCAACAAAGGCACCATGCATTTTGAATTATATGATGACGATGCCCACATTGCCGTAGCCAATTTCAAGAAATTAGTAAGTTCGGGTTTTTATAATGGCCTTATTTTTCACCGGGTGATCCCCAATTTTATGGTGCAAACGGGTTGCCCTGATGGCAAGGGTTCCGGCGGCCCTGGCTGGAGTATTGAATGTGAAACGAAGGGGGCAAAACAAATACACGACCGTGGTGTAATGAGTATGGCGCATCGTGGTTTAAATACAGGAGGATCGCAATTCTTCATCTGTCACAATCGTGCAGGAACCAGCCATCTTGATGGCGTACATACCTGTTTTGGTAAACTTACCGATGGATTGGAAGTTTTAGATGATATCAGGCAGGGAGATGTGATGGAAAAGGTAGAGATAACGGCATAAGGCCTAATCATTCTCCTTCAAGCTGAAAAGTGATCGGTTGCCTTCGATAGGCATTCACCTTGCGCCCGTATTGAACAGCGGGTATCCATTTGGGTGAGTTCCTGATGATCCTGAGCGCTTCCTTTTCCATTCCATACCCGATATTGGTTTCTGGTTTTATATCAGCTAAACTTCCATCGGGCCTTACTATGAATTTTATGATCACGGCGTATTTTCCAACAGGCGCTTTTCCTTTGGCAGGTACATCGGCATCCAGGTTCTGCATCAGGTAAAGGCTCCATGCCGCGTCTCCTCCCGGAAAAATGGCTTCACTTTCTTCT
>JANYIM010000162.1 GCA_025362055.1 Bacteroidota bacterium | reverse complement strand
GCTGAGAACTATGTACAGGAACTGGTTGGTAAATATGAAGCATTGCCTAAAGATATCCGCTGGCATTTCATTGGCCATTTGCAAAGCAATAAGGTAAAATACATTGCTCCTTTCATTCATTTGATCCATGGGGTTGATAGTGCAGGCCTTTTAAAAGAAATAGACAAACAGGCCCTAAAAAATAACCGCATCATTGATTGCCTGCTGCAGGTATATATTGCAAAAGAAGAAACGAAGTTTGGGCTGGATGAAGCAGAATTAGCAAATGTGATAATTAGCAAATATGCAAATGCCAGGATATGCGGTCTGATGGGCATGGCTTCTTTTTCTAATGATATGAACTTAGTAAGAAATGAATTCAGGTATTTGAAAAAGTTGTACGATAAATATTCTCTGCTACCAACTACCCACCTGCCTGCCGGACTTGCTTCGCCAAAGCTACACGAAGGCAGGCAGGCAGGCTACCAACTACCCATTACTAACTACCCGCTACCAACTTTCTCTATGGGAATGAGTAGTGACTACAAGATCGCATTGGAAGAAGGCAGTAATATGGTAAGGATCGGGAGTTTGTTATTTGGAGAAAGAAATAGTACTCAATGAAAAAAGTGATCATCATTGGCGCCACCTCCGGCATTGGAAGAGAACTGGCGAAACTATTTGTCCAGTCCGGTTGCATTGTTGGTGCAACGGGAAGGCGCCCGGAATTACTGGATACTTTGAAAGAAGAATTTCCGGGCAAGATATTCACTGCGTGTTTTGATGTAATGGGGAATGAAAACATTCAACACATCCAGTCGCTCATTGATCAGCTCGGCGGCATGGATATTTTTATTTACAACAGCGGCTATGGAGATACATCCCAAACGCTGGATTGGAAAACAGATCAACAAACCACCCTCACCAATGTGAATGGTTTTGTTGAAACGGTGAATTTCGCTTTCAACTATTTTTCGAAACAAGGGCATGGACAGATTGCAGGCATTTCTTCCATCGCCTCTATCCGTGGCAATAGCTGGGCGCCAGCCTATAGTGCCAGCAAGGCTTACATGAGTAATTATATGGAAGGGCTGCACATGAAAGCTGCAAAAATGAAACTCGATATTTCCATCACCGATATTCAACCCGGGTTTGTTAAAACAAAAATGGCCAAGGGCAATGGGCAGTTTTGGGTAGCGCCTGTTGCTAAAGCATCGAAACAGATCTTTACTGCAATACAAAATAAAAGAAGAAGGGCATACATCACCAAACGCTGGTGGTTGATAGCTAAGTTAATGAAGGGGGTGCCTTATTGGATTTATAAAAGGATTGGGTAACGAGTTAGCTGAAGATTTTTTTACCACAGAGTACACAAAGCTTTACCACAGAGTGCACAAAGGAAGAATACACAGCGTTCACAAAGTTTTCTTAGTGTTCTTTGTGTAACCTCTTTGTGCACTCTGTGGTACCCCCCCTTTTAGGGGCTTGGCGCAAGCCCATTCTGCGAATTCCTGATCTGCGTTATTCTCCGTTTTCTGCGGGAAATTTTTCCTCTCCCTACGATTTTGTTAAAACCTTAACAATCCCCCCAAAATACGGCACGGTTTTGTATCGTTTCTGTCTCATAAGATAATCTTGATATGAATCAGAACCTAATTACCTACGCCGACTTTGAAGCAGAAAAGAATAAAAAGGCTTTGGCCTATACAGCACTCATCTTCGGCTCGCTGTTACTATTGGCCCTTCTTGTCTCCTGGCAGTTGCCATCAATACCAGTACCCGTTACCCAGGACCTTATTGAGATCAATTTAGGGAATGAGGTAGAGGGTTTTGGTAAAGTACAACCATTGATCAAGGGGGAGAAAGCGCCCTCTATGGCAGTAGCCCAACAACCAAGAGCTGCAGCAGCTGCAACAACTAAAGCAGAAGAGGTCAAGACAGATGAAAATACGGATAAAGAATCAGCGCCGGTAACAAAACCGGTGAAGACGGTTGTAAAAGTAACGGCACCACAACCGGTAGTAGTACCGGAACCCAAACCTCAAAAGCCTAAGATCGCGGGATACAGCGGGCCAAAAAATGGCACGGGTAATGGCGCTACAGAAGATAACGGTTATAAATACCAGGGAAATAATCCCAATGGCAAGGGAGATGCGGGTAACCCTAACGGTAAGCCCGATAGTTATGGCAACAGTTTGGGCGGGAAGAGTGGCGGGCCAAGGGTAACCAATGGCGACAGGAAAATCGTGCGCTATTATTCCTTTACCGGCGACCTGGATAAAGCAACCATTTATGCGATCATAAAAGTTTCGGCGGATGGTAAGGGGCAGTTTGCGGGTTTTGGCAAGAATTCTACCAACAGGAACCCTGCTTATGGAAATGCGATCGCAGAATACCTTCGTAATATTCAATTCGATAAGGCGGATCATGAATCGGATGTTACGGTTCAATTTAATTTTAATGTGAATTAGAGAAAAAACAGTTCGCTGATCAAACAATTGTAGAAATACTTCGTTCCTCAGCATAAAAGTCTTCATTGGAGGATAACCGGCCGTGTGAAACGATCGGTTTTTTTATGCCTTATATTTGTAGTGATGGATTACCAGCAAACAATTGACCATCTCTACAAAAGCCTGCCCATGTTCAGTCGCATTGGTGCAGCTGCCTACAAGGAAGACCTGCACAATACGCTGGCTTTGTGCAAGGCATTGGATGATCCGCATAAGAAATTCAAGAGCATTCATATTGCAGGTACCAATGGCAAGGGCAGCACCAGTCATATGCTGGCAGCAATGCTGCAAGCCGCCGGCTATAAAACAGGGCTCTATACTTCCCCCCATTTAAAAGATTTCAGGGAGCGCATTAAGGTGAATGGCGAAATGATCGCCAAAGATTTCGTGACCGATTTTGTAGAACGTACAATAGCAATAAGCGAACAGGTGCAGCCTTCTTTTTTTGAGCTGACCGTAGTGATGGCATTTGAATATTTTGTTCAGCAGGATATTGATATCGCAGTTATTGAAACCGGGCTGGGTGGGCGGTTAGACAGTACCAATGTGATCACTCCCATCCTGTCTGTGATCACCAATATCGGGTACGACCACATGAATATCCTGGGCAACACGTTGGAAGCGATCACTGCGGAAAAAGCAGGGATAATAAAACAAGCTGTGCCGGTAGTGATCGGGGAAACCTTGCCGGAGACAAAAGCTATTTTCATTGAAAAGGCTAAAGCAGCCAATGCCCCTATCTATTTTGCGCAGGAAGAGTTTGAAGTTTCAAATATTATTTGTTCTGCAAGAATACTTTCCTGTGATGTAAGAAATACAGTACATGATATCACTGAATCATTTATGCTTGACCTGAATGGCTTATATCAAACAAAGAATCTTTGTACGGTACTATGCGCAGAAGGCATTTTATTGGAACAAGGTTTTACCATAAAAAATGAAGCAGAGAAATTTGCCCTTGCCAATACAAGAAAACTAACCGGCTTGCATGGAAGATGGGATATGATACAGGAAAAGCCCATGATCATATTGGATGTTGCGCATAATGAAGATGGGATTAGGCAGATCGTTGAACAGCTGGCAGCCTGCCTGCCGGACAGGCAGGTTGAAAATGGAGAAAGGAAAAAACATTTTGTACTTGGAATGGTAAAAGATAAAGACATTGATAAGGTTTTGTCACTTTTACCTAAAGACGCCACTTATTATTTTACCAATGCACATATTCCAAGGGCGTTACCGCATGATGAATTGAAGGAAAAAGCTGCAGGCTATGGATTAATGGGTGAAGGTTTTGATGATGTGAACCTTGCACTGGATGCGGCCAGGGAAAAAGCAAGGGCAGCTGATATTATCATTGTGTGCGGAAGTGTGTTTATTGTGGGTGAAGTGGATCAAAAGATGGGTTGATATGAATTACAAACAAAGGTATTTTTACCACAGAGAACACGAAGGATTTTCACGGAGGACACAAAGATTTAAAACATTGTGTACCCTGTGATAGCTTCTTTGTGAACTTTGTGGTAAAAAACCTACCCCGTTAGTACCAGGTTATACAGATAATTTTTCAAATGCATAGAACATGCAGGCAGCATGCAACGCCTGTTTGATTTCATTTTCTTCTAACAGCTTCCTCGCTGCTTCCAATGAATAAAGACCGATCTCGATCTCTTCATTCTTGTCAAGGGTTTGATCTGAAACTTTCTTTCCACCTGTAGCCAAAAAAAGATAAGTGTAATTATTAAGTATGCCTGGATTTGCGGCAAGTTTACCTAGTAGCGTAAACGAAGAGAAAGTATAGCCGGTCTCTTCCAGTAATTCCCTTGCAATGGCTTTGCCTGCA
>JANYIM010000153.1 GCA_025362055.1 Bacteroidota bacterium | reverse complement strand
CTTCTTCGCCGCACTCTTCTTGATATATTCTCCCCAGGTTAAATTATCTGTTCCGTCTTTATGTTCCAATGCTTTTTCGATGGCATAAGTTGCAGCGGTTTCCACTACCCAGTCAAAATTTTCCTGCCCTACACTGGATACTTCAGCATCGGGGGCAGGGTTACAGAAGTCAATGGCATAGGGCACTCCATCACGTAATGCCAATTCAACGGTATTGAAATCGTATCCTAAGTAATGACAAATGCGCAATACAATATCTTCCATTAATTTATAACGCTCGGGAGATGGTTTAAAGTCGGCCACATAACGCAGGTGATGCGGATTGCGTGGTTCGTAAGGCATGATGCGTACATATTTTCCGCCGATGCAATAGCAACGGTAATATTCATCGAACTTGATCTCTTCCTGTAACATCATTACCAATTGTTCGGTCTCGGCATGTTTTTCAAAAAATTCTTCCATGCTGTTCAACTGGTAAACACTTTTCCAACCGCCACCTGAAAATGGTTTCATGTAAGCAGGGAAACCAATATAATTAAAAATGCCTTCCCAGTCCATTGGATAAGCCAGGTTGGAAAAAGAAGCTTCACTGGTATCGGGGGGAAGATCCCTTGAAGGAAGGATCACTGTTTTGGGAACGGGGACATCGATCTTTGTTGCCAGGCAGTTATTAAAGAATTTTTCATCTGCACTCCACCAGAAAGGATTATTGATCACTGTTGTGCCGCATAAAGCTGCATTTTTTAAAAAGGCCCGGTAAAAAGGAACATCCTGTGATATGCGGTCAAAAATAACAGCATAGCCACTTCCTTCTCCCTGCATAACTTTATCAATACGTACTGCTTCGGCCATTACGCCTTCAACCTTTTTACTGTTGACCCTTTCAATAAAGGCTTCAGGAAAACTTCTTTCTTTTCCAAATAATACTCCAATTTTCTTCATGATAGATTATTTATAGTTGGTCAAATATATTTTTTCGGGGGCAATTAAACAAATTATGTTTGAATGAGAGCTTGGTGCTACAAGACGAAGGGGGCAACTAGTATAATTAACGAGTTTACCTCATTTAAGTAGTTCATTGAATTCGCTTGCTTGTGCCTCGTATCCACTATTTTCTTATTTTTGAAGATATGTCAAATGAGCGTACGGCCAATATTTCTGTTGAAAACCATGTTATTTTATCTGAATTTCTTGGACGGGAAGTGAAAGTTGATTTTTATCTTCCAACCAATGTGCCACACTCCACAGAATTAAGTCTTTTATTGATAAATGACGGGCAAGACCTTATAACAATGCATTTTGATGAAATGCTGGAAGAATTATATGAAAATGATGCGATCCGGTCCTTATTATGTGTGGGTATCCATTGTTCAAAAGACCGGAAAAATGAATACGGTACGGCGGCTGTCCTTGATTATAAAGGGCGTGGTGCCAGGGCTGCACTATATAATAAGTTCATTTTTGAAGAACTGATGCCTTTTATCCGGAGTTCCTTATTGGTCTATTCTTTTAAAGAAAAATCTTTTGCGGGTTTTTCCCTGGGAGGTTTATGTGCATTGGATATGGTATGGAACTATCCACGCGAATTTAGTAAGGTTGGGGTTTTCAGCGGATCCTTATGGTGGCGTGATAAAGACCAGGATGATCCGGATTTCAATGAAGGGCTCGATAGGATCATGCACCGGCAGGTAAGGGAAGGCAATTATGCTCCCTGGCTCAGGTTCTTTTTTGAAGTGGGCACATTGGATGAAGTGGCAGACAGGAATAATAATGGCATCATAGATTCCATTGATGATACTGTTGCACTGATCGATGAATTGGTTACAAAAGGATATGACCGCAATACCGATATTAAATTCATTGAATTGAAGAATGGCAGGCATGACGTACCTACCTGGGCCAAGGCATTCCCTGAATTTTTGAAATGGGGGTGGGGCCGGGAGGCGGCTGATACCGGATACTAGATCCTGGATACCGGATGGGTTCAGGTATTAAAGAACTTCTCAAAATTTAGTGAGCCCAGTATATAGTATAAAAAAAATCCCGTTCAATTTGAACGGGATTTTTTTTATTTAATTCAGAAAATGATTATTTAAAACTTAACCTTACACCGATCTGGCTGATCCACCTGTTTGCATATCCGGGTGAAGCTGAGTTATTAAGGTTATAGGGTGTAGAAATCGTTGGGTTAAAACGATACTGTGGGGTTAAGTTAGCTGCACTAACATAACCTGCAAAAGAAACCAGTGAAAATTGGTCATTGCTTGCAAAATATTGTTTGCCCCAGTTCCGGTTTAACATGTTTGTGAAATTATAAACATCCCATGTTAATTGTAACTGGTAGCTTTTTTTACCAAATTTCACATTAAAGTCCTGCATCAATTTCATGTCTAAGTCGTTGGTAAATGGCAATCTTGCAGCATTCCTGCCGGCAAACTGACCCCTGTTATTCTTCAGGTATTTATCATTTTGAATGTAAGATTCCAAAGCATCTTTCTGTTGCTGTGGTGTGTATGTTGTTGCTCCAATTGTATTAGGCAAGAATGTTTGTGCTTGTAATTCCAATGCGGTTGGAATATAGATCAGATCATTACCGCCTGCAGTTCCATCATCACGCGTCATGCTGCCACTTCCATAAACATAACTAAGTGGGGTTCCGCTTTGGCCGGTGTATGCAAAAGCAATAGTAGTTGCCAACTTACCATGTGCATAGGTGAATTTTTTGCTGATCGCTCCTATGATCCTGCTCCCCTGGTCAAAGTCAGAAATACTGGTACCTTCATAATTCCTTCCATTAACAGTTTCAATAAAACGCCATTGACTGAGGTTCACTGAACTAGTGCCTTCGTTTACAACAATTGAATTGCCATAAGTATAAGCGGCGCTGAAATTAAAACCTTTCTTAGTTCTCTTCTCGATGCCAAGGTTAAAATTATAAGCAAAACCTGTAGGGCCTTCGTTATTAGTTACGAGGATGGCATTGTCATATGGATTTGTTCCATTACCGTTATTGGTGATGGGTATGGTTGCAGTAGAAGACCCACTAACACCATATACATTACGTGAACCAGGCCCCACAGAAACACCGATAGGAGGAAGAATATTCAAGTTGTAATAATATACTTCAGCAATATTCTTACTATAAAGAGCTTCCATTGTTCCTGTCCAGCCATTTCCGAAGTTCTTGTCAATTCCAAATGATGTTCTTAACAATTTAGGCATTTTGAAACCTTTGGAAATTAAATTCAATGGTCCTTTGGTAAAGCCTTGTCCTACCTGGGCAGGTGTCCAAACACTACCAGGAATATCACTTGGATTCCATCTGAATCTGATTGTGTTCAGCGCTGTACTATTTGCTGTGTACCCCCCTACAAAGTAACCATTGTTATTGTATGTTCCACCTGGCCAAACCAATGGCATACGACCGGTAAATACGCCCATGCCTCCGCGAAAAGTAACGCCTTCATCAGGTAACTTGTAAGTAAATCCAAATCTTGGGGCCCATGATATTGGGAAAGTAGGGCGCTGGCCTGAACGGGCACCCCGGAGGTCGTAATACTTTGAAAGCTGTGCAATAGCACTATCATTGGTAAAAGCATCTGTGTAAGGTGTTGTAGGAAAACTCCATTTGTCTGCTCTTACACCAAAATTCAAAGTAAGGTTACTTCCAACTTTGATCTCATCGTTTAAAAAGAAGGCAAGCTTTGTTGCTTTAAAAATAGCACCTGCCCCTGTATTGTCATTTAATTCTTTATCAGTATTTGGGAAACCTAAATTATAACTGGTTGGGCTAACCGTATTTGCAAGAAATTTTTGAACACCTGTGAGACCGCCGCTAGTAGAGCTATAGCTATAGTTACCAAAAGTATTCTGGATAAACACGTTGAGGTCACTGAATTTTTCAAAGTCAAATCCAAGCGTTAATGAATGATTTTTCACATTCCATTTAAAATTATCTACTATGCCCAGGTTCTTTTGTGAAAGCAGGTTTTGTGTGGAACTGTTGTCAGCACCAAAATTGATTGTTCCGCTTCCGTCATTTAAAGTTACACGAGGAAAAGGATCCCCTACAAAATTCCTGTCATCCAGAACATCTGAATAAGTAACCAGTAGCTTATTGCTCATGTTTTTGGTCAGTGAGCTTTTTAATTCTGCAGCAATCGCTTTAGTAGTGCTTGGGAAGTAAACAGCGTTATTTCCAAAAGTAATAGATGTTGATGAACTAAGGCTAGGGCTGGTTGATATAAGTTTGTTATAACGATAACTTACTGATAAGCGATGTTTACTACTAAAATTGTAGTCTATTTTTGCCGCTAACCTGTCTGCATCCAGTTTTTTTGTAGTTGAAAGCCATTCACCCACATCATAACCAAAACCCTTTACATAATCAATGATCGATTGGATCCCTGCAGCGGTGTTGGTGTTGCCCTTATAGGTTGAAAAATCATAGCTCTGCGGGGTTTTATCTCTTTGTTGTTCAAAACTTACAAAGTAGAATATTTTATTCTTCAAAATGGGACCGCCAAGCCTGAAACCAAAGGTCTTGTTTTGAAATGGAGGGAAACGTTGTGCCGTATCTGAACCCTGGGCAGGATTCCTGCCGGCTAATTTTTCATTCCGAAAGAAATAATAAACGGAGCCTTCCGTTTTGTTTGTACCACTTTTGGTTACAGCGTTTATGCCGCCTCCAGTAAAATTACCAACGGATGCATCAAATGGAGAGATTAAGATCTGGAATTGGTCTACGGCATCAATCGAAATAGGTGAACCACCTGTTTGTCCTCCGTTAGTACCAGAGTTTGATAATCCAAATACGTCATTATTAATAGCACCATCTATATAAAAGGAATTATACCTGTTATTCTGGCCTGCAATGGTAACAGCGCCTTCATTGCCAGCAATAGTACGGGCAAATGGTATCCTTTTAAGGTAGTCGTAAATATTCCTGCCTACTGCAGTGGTTTGTTCAATCTTTTCCCTGCTTATTGCAGCTGAAGTACCACCCTTTCCGCCTGCGTCATTTTTAGCAGTTGCAGATATAACTACTTCTCCAAGTGTAGCTGCCTTAACTTTTAGAAAAAAATCCACCCTGAAGGTTTCTCCAAGGCTTAAATAAATGTCTTCACGTTTTTCTGCATCATGGTTTACATAGGTTACTTCGATAATATACGGCCCTCCATTATTCATGTTGGCGATATCAAACCTGCCGTTAGCCCGGGCCTGTGTTTTGAATACGGTACCGGTGGGGACATGGGTAGCTGTAATGGTAGCTCCGACTAATGCTTCATTTTTTGAATTTTTTACCGTTCCGGCAATGCTACTGGTAGTTACCTGGGCATGCATTGCAATGGGAATTGCAAACAAGGCAATTAGTACTGGTAAGATTTTCTTTAAATACATAGTTAGTTTGGTTTTACGGTTGCAAAGAAAGGGAATAATTAGCGAATTACAACTCAGTTTTATTAACAAAGTGTTAGGCAATTATTCCTTAACAATCGCTGCTCCGATTAAAGATTTAGCTTAAACCTGAAATTAGTAAATTCTCTATACAAAACTATAGTTTTTTTTTGAGCCAAAAGCATTTTATATTATAAAATTTACTAATTAGAAAATTAGCCACAAAAGGCACATAGATGTTTTGGTGTAAAACGCCGCGATCCTTGCGCAATGGATTAGTCCGTTTTAATAAAAAATAAACTCTCATATTTATCCTCAAGATTTACCAAAACCGCAAAGCCCCTAATGCTAAGCTCGTTACCTTTGCAACATAAATAAAGCATATGCTCGACAGTATTGAAAGTGCAATTGAAGCCATCCGCAACGGGGAACTGATCATTGTGGTGGATGATGAGGACCGCGAAAATGAAGGTGATTTTATTACGGCTGCGCATAACGTTACCCCTGAAGTGGTTAATTTTATGAGCAAGTACGGTAGAGGGTTGATCTGCGCCCCCCTTGTTGAAGACCGTTGTGATGAATTATTACTGGAACCGATGGTGGTCAACAATACTTCACTTCATGAAACCGCTTTTACCGTTAGTATCGACCTCCTGGGACATGGATGTACAACAGGTATATCAGCATCCGACAGGTCGAAGACCATACAGGCATTGGTTGATCTGGATACAAAACCAACGGATCTTGGAAGGCCCGGGCATATTTTTCCACTTCGGGCAAAAAAAGGAGGGGTGTTAAGGCGTTCCGGGCATACAGAAGCTGCTATAGACCTGGCAAGACTGGCAGGATTTGCACCTGCGGGTGTACTGGTAGAGATCATGAACGAAGATGGCAGCATGGCCCGCCTTCCCCAATTGATCGACATCGCAAAAAAATTCGACCTGAAGCTTATCTCTATAAAGGACCTGATCGAATACAGGCTTCGGGAAGAAACACTCATCAAAGAAGAGGTAAGGGTACAATTGCCTACTAAATACGGCGTATTTGAACTCATCGCATTTACGCAACTTAATACCGGCGAAGTGCATATGGCATTAAAAAAAGGTGCCTGGCAAACAACCGAACCTGTGTTAGTGCGGGTACACAGCAGTTGCATGACTGGGGATATTTTGGGTTCCTTACGTTGCGATTGCGGTGACCAGTTACACCAGGCTATGAAAATGGTTGAGCAAGAAGGCCGGGGGCTTGTATTGTACATGAACCAGGAAGGCCGGGGCATTGGATTATTGAATAAACTGAAAGCCTATAAATTGCAGGAAGAAGGAAGAGACACCGTAGAAGCCAACCTGGAACTGGGTTTTGACATGGACCAACGGGATTATGGAGTAGGGGCACAAATTTTAAGACACCTGGGAGTACGTAAGATGAAACTGATGAGCAATAATCCCCGCAAGCGTGCCGGACTTTTAGGGTACGGGTTAGAGATAGTAGCGACTGTTCCACTGGAGATAAAATCCAATCCGCATAATGAAAAATATTTGAAGACGAAGCGGGATAAATTGGGGCATGAGATATTGAATGGAAAATAATTAATGAAAAAAAACCATTCGGTATTATTTTTTTTGTCAACTACCTTGATGGTTTTATTACCTGGTTAACAGGCGCCGCTTTTTTAACATTATTCTTCTTAAAAATCTTGTCAAAATCTTTACTGTAAGACAGGCTCACACCTTTCCTGTTCCTTTGCCCTAATGTAAGATCGATACTGGTGCGGGTGAAGCCTACCACTTTCAAAGAGCCGTCTTTATTCAATAGCCATTCGATGGTAATATCCGGTGTAAGCAAGCCTTTCCTGGCCAACTGCGCATAGGGGTTATTGTAATCAAGATTGCCACCTACCAACACCACCAGCCTGTCGGTCAACAGTATCTTTAAGCCGGCTTTTACGCTGGCCTGTAATAATGCCGCTTTATTTTCGAGGTCGAGGCTGGAGTTAATATCAAAATAAGTTGACAGCACACCATTGGTCGCTTTTTCCAGTTGTTTATTGAAGAGGTTGGTGAGCAGGTTGGAAACAATCCCACCGACCGTATTTGTTGCGAGTGAAATGGTATTTGAGCCTGATAAGAAATTCTGGTTATTGCTGATGAACGTATTAAAAAGAAGGAGGCTTGCAACCTGTTTATTCATCTCATTCCTGTCATTTTTAAAATCGGCCAGTTTCTTTTGTGTGATATAATCATCTTTGATCTCACTGTTCGAAGGCAATTCAAAATCAAAATCTATAATAGGTTTTTGAAGGCTTCCGGTAAGATGTGATATGATCGTGATATTTTGTTTTTGTTTGAATCCTTTTGATGAAGCGAGGCTGCTGATGTCTACATTCTTTGCCAGGTATTCTGCATCAATTTTGATCGTAGCAAGATAAGGATCGCCATTCCACACGATAGAGCCATGTTTGATGGTAAAATATTTTTTTAGGAATGTCTGGAAATTGAAAGTGTATTCACCATCCGTAATATCATACCTGCCCCTGATGGTCAATGGCTCCCTGCTGCCTACATGTATGTTCAACAGCCCGTTTCCGCTACCTTTGATCACATCGCCCGTTGCCTCGTCCAGTATCACGTCTACCTTACAGGCCGGACTGGCCGAAAGATTCATATCCACCACGATATTTGTTCCTTCCTTACTGTTTAAAATATCGTCTTCCATTTTATTACCGAATTGAACGAAATCAATGTAATCGATCGCTCCTGCTTCCCTGCTGCTGCCGGTGGGTAAGTAAATATGGTTGCTGTCTGATTCCAATGAAGAAGGTTTACCATCAATTTTCATTTTCAGGTTGCTGATGGGGCCATTGAGATTCATCATGGCGCTGCCGATCACCTTGCCATAAAATTGGCTGTTATCTGCCTTGGTAGTATTTAGCACCAGCATTTTGCCCGTTTCAAAATGCACGTTATCAAAACTGAAATCCTTAAAAAAATTATGGTACAATTTGCCGCTTGCGGTACCGGTATTCTTCAGGGCGTCTTTTAATTGTATGGTGCCGATATCGATCTCATCGGGCCGGAATGTGATCGTTTGTTTTTCAAATGTATAACGGCATTGGGTATACGCTACTTTAAATGAGCCATCATCAACCGTCACGTTGCCGGTTATGTATTTATGGCTGCCCCCCCTTAATTTCAATGTACTGAGCGCATCGCCGTTTATATCGCTGAAAATTCCGCCCAGGTAGGTTTGCAGGATATTGATGTTGAAATGCTCTGATATGAAATCAACATCCATCTGGTTGTCGGAAGAATCTTTGTAATTATAATGCCCTGCCAGACTGAATTTATTTTCTTTGCCGTCGGTGCCAGTGCTAAAATTGATCAGCCCGGTGGTTGTGTTAAGGTCCCCTTTGAGCTTTATATTGCCGATGGCCTTATCATCCATGCGGAAGTCATCTGCATTTCCTTCAAATTCCATGAATTGGCCACCAAAGGGATCTTTTAGTGTAAGAGTTCCCGTTAGTATGCCTTCCAGCCTTATTTTTTTTGTAAGCATGGTAGTGAAATCATTGATATTCACTTTTTTCAGCCGGGCGATCACATTGGGGTGGCTGGTGAGCTTATCGGGCACTGTAGAAATAACGATCTCCTGCTCGCCCTGTACAAACTTTACTTCACTGGCATCGATGATATCCTTTCGGATGGTCAATTGGCCGTCTTTTTCCAACTGCCATTTTTTATCGTTGATGATAAAGGAAGAAGGGGAGAAGTGGATACTTACACCATCACCGAAGTTTTGAATGCTTGCATTCAGTTCCGCATCATTGAGGGTCTTACCTGCGCTGGTTGTAAGATGCACCACGGAAACATCATTATGGGAAGCAATACTGAGGTTGGTTTGTGGAAAATGCAGGCTGTCATTCACCACAATGTCACCGGCAGTTATTTTTGTTACAAGCGTGTCTAAATTTCCCTTGCTTTCCAGTACAATATCGTTGAAGACCTTACCATCATATTCAAACATGGGAATCGTGGCATTTACATTCAATTCATTTTGTGCCGACCTGAGATTACCTGAGAAGGTGGAGAAATTGAAGCCCTTCAGTTTTTTATCTGCCAGCTGAAGATAATCGTCTACCAGCCTTGTTTTGATCAAGAAGGAAAAGTCCTGATCATTTAAAGTATACACAGGCTTTTCAATGTAAGAAGGATAATAACGGCTGAGGAATACTTTAAAGGCATCGGGTAATTCCAGTATCTTAAATTTACCGGTGAGGGTACCCTCCACTTCATTCGATTGAACCGTTAGTGACCTGGTACCGTCTGTGATGAATGATGCCAGGCTTAGTGAATCAAAAGAAAGTTTTGTACTGTCGTGCATCAGCGATGCATCATACACTTTTGCAGAGCCAAGGAAATTATCAATGTTATTACCGGTGAAATTGAGGTTAAAATGGCCGGCCAGTGCAAAATATTCGTTGGTGAACTTTAATTGTTTGAGGTTGGCATATTGTAATATGGCATCAACATCAAATTGGGGCTCTTCCCTGGAAAGGTTGATCTTTCCATCCAGGCTATTGATCTTTAAATTGGGATCATCAATACCAAAATGCCCGCTGAATAGTTTCTTAACAAAATTTCCGTTGATCGTGATATTCTGGTAATTGTATCCCGAAAACACAAATTGGTGGACCTTCCCGTCAAAATCGGCATTAAGGTTACTGAGATTAAACCCGCTGCCTTTTACCTTTCCATCCAGTGTGATACTACCCAACTTGTTGTTGTTCAGGAACTGCCCAAGTTGAAAACCGGCTGAAGAGATCTTCCCGGAATAGGTGGCCACCTTATTTTCGGGCAATTTCATGTTGATGTCTGCAGTGATATTTCCAAGGCTGGTGCTGATATTACCGAAGGCAACAAAATCGTTTAGAAAGCCTGTGAAGTTTCCTTTGAAGCGGATATATCCCAACCTGCCTAGTTGCGGCTGCCGTACATATCGTAAAGAAGGTACAAGTGCAACAAGGTCCTGGTAATTCGTTTGCAGGTCATTTGACTTAAGGTCGATGAAGGTATTTTTAATATCGGGTAAGCCTCTTAAAGCGATATCGCCATCAATGATGCTGCTGCCACTTTTGATCACCATCTTTTTTGCAGAAAGATTATCAACTGCACCGCTGGCAATTCCTTTAATAGAAAATACCCGGTTCCATGTTCTTACGGCTGGCGCAAAAATGGCAATATCATCGCTGCTTATTTCTGTATCCTCAAAATTTCCATCCAATACCACATTGTGTAAAAAACTACCCATGTCATCATTAAAATCTTTATAGCGCATGGAAAAATAATTTCCCACTTTACTCTTATTTGTTTGCAGTGCCAGGTCTTTGAATTCCATGATCTTGGGCGTGAATTTTACTTTGGCATTTAATTTTTTAACCTGCAATCCACTTTTTTCATTTGCAACTATGCTAAGGTCAGTTGTTAAAGTGTCATTGATAAAATGTACATTCTTCAGGTCACCTGTTACGCCGGTAAATTGCAGGTGATCCCCGTCAAACCTGTCTGTATAGGGATCCCGGGGTGTTTGTTTTTCATTTATAAAACCGGCATTGTTCAAATGAATGTCTTTTACATTGATCACCCAGCCGCCGGTATTCCATTGCAAGGCAGCAAGAACGGGTATCTTTTGAATGATATCTTTTAGCGAATTGAGTACGGGTTTATTGCCTGTATAAGTTGCTTGTGAAAAAACGGGTTCATCCAGATTCAAGTAGGAAACGGTCAACTGTTTTTTATTGAAATCAACCGTGTCGGCATTCAATTCTAATTTTTTCAGGGAGAGTTTCATATCCTTCCCGATCCATTTATCTGTTTGTTTGAATTCGATGTTTTCGAGCTCCAGCACTTTCAGGTCAATTCCGATGTCGCTTTTTTTGGAAGCAGTATCTTTTTTTGCCCCCGAAAAATAATCAACCAGGAACTGGTAGTTCCATACTGAATCGGTGCGGTTAATATTTACCAGGGTATTCTTCAGTCCTACATATTTCAACACCTTTTTGTCTTTGAAAAAGAACCAGTCTGTGATCCTTACATTGGCTTCCCCGGCATAGAGCAGGGTGTCTTTATTATGGTCTTCTATCAACAGGCCCTGCAATTCCATTTTGTCGAACAAGGCAAAATCAACATGTTTTATGGTGACTTTTGTATGTAATTTTTCAGAAAGGGTGCCGGCAACTTTTTTTACGATCCAGTTTTGGACAAAGGGTATATGTATAGAGATCCAGGCCAGTACGATCAATAGGAATAGTACCAGGAAAGTGCGTTTTAATATTTTAAAGAATTTCCGCAGTGTAATGTATTAGGTGTAAAAATAGTTATTCGCGCTCTAAGGGCAAATTCAGTACCAAACTTTAACGGATCGCTGGTAGCTAGTGGGGTGAAGCGCATAACAAGTTGAAAGTTCCACTAGCTAGCAGCCATTCTCCACTACTGCTTTGAGCTCATTTGTTTGTTAAAGTCCTCAGAATTTCCCTTTGGAATGGAAAGGTTAGCCCAGTCCTTGTCTTTGATTATCCGCCCCAGGTAAATGATCTGCCCCACATGATAGGGATAGTGCGCTAATTGCCTGTTAATGGCGTCTACTACGGGTAATCCCTCCTGGCGGATATAGATGGTTTTCAGCAGGTCGTCTTCGTGCAGGCTTTCCAATGCAGTGATACAACAGTTCCAGCCCTTCTCCCAACTATCAATTAATTGTTGTTTGGATGCCTGCCCTGTTTCAAACTCTTTATCCCGGTTGCGCCATTTTTTTTCACCATCGGTGGTAAGGAAACCGGTCCAGCGGCTTAGCATATTACCTGCCATATGTTGTATGATAACGGCAATGCTATTGCTTGCCTCATTTGGTTGAAAATGGAGATTTTTCTCGTTTAACTGCTCAAATGTTTTATCGCCTAGTGTTTTATAGTATTTCAGGCGTTTGATGGAGGATTGGAGAAATTCGGTGGTCAGGTTCATTTAGTATCGTTTAAGGTTTAGAAAGTTTAGGAGGTTTAGCGGATTTGGATATGAAGTATAATAATTCGATGAGTTTTAAAAATCAGTGATACACTGCAATGATCCAGCGCATAGCTCTTAATATCCTTCCGCATCATCATCTCCGCGTTTATCACCTATCGCAATAATGGATCTTCTTTTAATGAGTATCAGTTCTGTTCTCCCGATGGCTGAGCGGGGTTTTACTTTATAACCCATCTGTTCTAATTGCTTTTGAATAGTAACCGGAAAATCTTTTTCAATATACAGCGAATCGGGTAGCCATTGATGATGGAATTTTGGCTTGTTCACAGCATCATCTGCGTTCATGCCAAATTCCATGATATTCACGAGTGTCTGAAAAACACTGGTAGGTATTGTTGTGCCCCCAGGCGTACCCGTTATGATGTAAGGCTCGCCTTTTTTCAATACGATCGTTGGTGTCATGCTGCTAAGCATTCTTTTTCCTGGGGCGATGGCGTTTTTATCATTGCCAATGGCGCCATACATGTTGGGTACGCCGGGCTTTACGCTAAAATCATCCATTTCATCATTTAATATGAACCCTGCGCCTGTTACAACGGTCTTGCTCCCATAACTATCATTCAGCGTTGTTGTAATGGATACTGCATTGCCAAATTTATCCAACACGCAGAAATGTGTTGTTTGCTCAGATTCTTTTATATGCCCTGGTTTTGTAAGCGTACTGCTGCCTGCTTTACCGGGTTCAAAATCTTTCATTCTTTCTTTTAAATAAGCATCGCTTACCAGGGTTTCTACCGGTACTTTTACAAAATCGGGGTCACCCAGGAATTCGCCCCTGTCGGCAAAAGCCCTTCTTTCCACTTCGGTCATCAATTGCACAGCAGCGGCAGTTTGGAATTTCATTTTAGCGATCTTTTTTTCGCTGATCATTTTCATCATCTGTTCCACCAATATGCCACCGCTGCTTGGTAAGGGCATCGTAATAATATGAAATTTCTTATGATCAAATTCCAATGCGTCCCTTTCTTTTGCCGAATAATGCTGCAGGTCGGCCATGGTGATGATACCTTTTCCCCTTTGCATTTCGGCTACAATTAATTTTGCGGTCTCGCCTTCATAAAATCCTTTCTGTCCCTTATCACGAATGCGTTTAAGCGTAGCTGATAGTTCTTTCTGGATCAGCATATCACCGGCTTTCCATGGATCATCTTTGGTAAATGCAGTGGGGGAGCCGTTGCGTTGTAAAAATTCGTCGCGATATTCATTGAGTGCTTTTGCCTGTGCGGCGGTAATGGCAAAACCGTTTTCAGCAAGGTCAATGGCGGGTTGTATTAGTTTTTTGAAAGGGAGGCTTGCATATTTCATTTCGGCAAATATGCCTGCAATAGCACCGGGTACACCGGCCGCAAGGTGACCGTCCTGCGATAAATGCAGTTGGGCATTACCGGCAGAATCGAGGTACATATCACGACTTGCTAAAATGGGCGCTTTTTCCCTGTAGTCGAGTGCAATATTCTTTCCGTCCTTTAAATGGGCTACCATAAAACCTCCGCCCCCGATATTACCGGCACCGGGATAAACTACGGCCAATGCTAATTGTGTGGCAATGGCAGCATCGAATGCATTACCGCCCTTTTTTAAAATAGCCGTGCCCACCCTGCTTGCCAGCGGATGTGCGGATACAACGGCCCCATTATGGCAGTTGACCTTTTTCTGGCTTGCATAATTAAAAGTATAATCCCTTTTAAGTTGTGCAGATGAACGGCCAACAGAAAAGATAAACGCCAGGCAGGTAAATGTGATCTTCCAAGTCATACCTGCAATTTACTATTGAATTCGCTTTATTGCAGGCATTTAATTATGAACAGGTGTTAGGAATACTTCATCCCAATCCTCTCTTGCGGTGAGGGCCCCATTTCGTTAAAAGAAATGTATTCGTTATATACCGTATTGCTGATTTATACGAATAAGGATAAACGGGTGATATAAGTCACTTGCATTCTTTATTTTCACGTATTCTTTTGCAGCCAGGTTTAATCTTTAAAAAATCAATAATGCGGATCAAATTCATTTCAGTCGCCCTGCTTTTTTTATGCAACACGGTATCGGCACAATTAAAATCACCTGATGAATTCCTGGGCTATGAGCTGGGGACTAAATTCACCCAGCATTATAAAATAGTCAACTACTTTAACCATGCAGCTGCAGCCATGCCGCAGGTAATGAAACTGGAGAAATACGGGGAAACCAATGAAGGAAGACCATTGCTATTGGCCTATGTGAGTTCGTCGGAAAATCTTTCCCGGCTGGAAGATATCCGGAAAAACAACCTGCGCCTGACCGGGTTGCTGACCGACAAAGCCGGTGATGTGGATGCCCCTGCCATTGTATGGCTTAGTTATAATGTGCACGGCAATGAACCAAGTTCATCGGAAGTTGCGATGAAGACATTGTATGAACTACTTAATACCGGTAACGCGCAGACGAAAGAATGGCTTAAAAATACGGTAGTGATCATTGATCCCTGTTTAAACCCGGATGGCCGCGACCGTTATGTGAATTGGTTCACACAGATGAGTGGTGCAAACCCCAATGCGAATCCAGATTCAAGAGAACACAGTGAGCCCTGGCCGGGGGGAAGGGT
>JANYIM010000171.1 GCA_025362055.1 Bacteroidota bacterium | reverse complement strand
GGCGTAAAGACAGAAGCAAGTGATAAAAAAGTAACCGCAGAGTTTGTAGAACGCCATTTAAAGATCGGCATCGATTCATTGAAACAATTGATCAATGATGGGCTGACTGTAAGGCATTTGAAATTTTGATCGGAGATCATTTTTATAATTCCGCAGGGATGTAATTAATATAGAATAAGATACTTGTTTGATTTTTATGATTGATTTATTCTAATGCCATCCCCTTCGCGATTAAATTATGCCCCCACTCCTCTCCATAAAAGACCTTTCCATTCAATTTTGCCATGAGGGTGAAATAAACAGGGCTGTTAATGATTGTTCTTTTGAAGTAGGCACTGGCGAGATCCTTGCCATTGTAGGCGAAAGCGGTTCGGGAAAATCGGTCACCGCACTTTCTATACTGCAATTATTGCCAAAGCAAAGTTCGGTAACAGGTGAAATTTTATTTTATCAAAAAGATAGCGAACCGGTTAACCTCCTGAAATTACCTGCAGCTAAAATAAATTCCATCCGTGGTAACCATATCGCCATGGTCTTCCAGGAACCCATGACCTCCCTGAACCCGGTCTTCACCTGCGGCCATCAGGTAATGGAGGCCATCCAGCGGCACCAGCAGGTTTCAAAAAAAATTGCGGCGCAACAAACCGTCGCACTCTTTGAAAAAGTGAAATTGCCTGAACCTGCGGCTATGATTAACCGTTATCCACATCAGCTCAGCGGTGGACAAAAGCAAAGAGTGATGATCGCAATGGCAATGAGTTGTAATCCCTCCTTGCTCATTGCAGATGAACCAACTACTGCATTGGATGTAACGGTACAAAAAACCATCCTTGAACTGATCGCATCCTTACAGCAACAAAACAATATGGGGGTTATCCTTATCACACACGACCTGGGTGTAGTGGCAGATATCGCAGATAAAATTGCCGTGATGTACAAAGGAACGATCATAGAGCAGGGAAATGCATCGCAAATTTTACATACTCCGCAACATCGCTACACCCAAGCGCTTTTAGCGTGCAGGCCTGCCGGTAAGCCAAAGGGAAAAAGGTTGCCGGTGGTGAACGATTTCATGGAAACACAGATAGAAGCTGCAAACCACAAGCTTCAAGGAGCAGATCAAATGACAAACGACCAACAAGTAACGAGCACCGGGCAACAGCGGGAGACGATTCTTGAAGTTAAAAAACTGGTCGTTTCATTTCCGGTCAAGAAAAATATTTTCAGAAAGGCCACGCAATTCTTTAACGCTGTGGATGGAGTAAGTTTTAATGTACAAAAAGGTGAAGCAGTAGGGTTAGTAGGCGAAAGTGGCTGCGGCAAAACTACATTGGGAAGGGCCATCTTACAATTGATATCCCCAACATCGGGTAAAATATCATTGAATGGAAAAGACATTACCACAATAAGATCTGCTGATATGCGCAAACTGCGTAAAGACCTGCAGATCGTTTTCCAGGATCCCTATGGCTCCCTCAATCCGCGTATCACCATTGGCAATGCCATTTTGGAGCCATTGAAAGTTCATGGCCTGTTAGCCACTTCACAACAACGTAAAGAAAAAGTAATTGACCTGCTGAAGAAAGTAAGTTTACCTGCAGATCATTTTAACAGGTATCCGCATCAGTTAAGTGGCGGACAAAGGCAACGCATCTGTATTGCAAGGGCATTGGCATTGGATCCATCCTTTATCATTTTTGATGAAAGTGTTTCGGCCCTGGATGTAAGCGTACAGGCACAGGTGTTGAACCTGCTCAATGATCTTAAAACAACGTTTGGATTTACTGCTATCTTTATTTCGCACGATCTTTCGGTGGTACATTATGCCTGTAACCGCATACTGGTAATGAATAAAGGGAAGATCGTAGAGGAAGGCGAAGCCAGCCAGGTATATTATCACCCCGTCAATGAGTACACGCAGCAGCTGATCAATGCCATACCTGGAAAAAAATTAATTCAATCTTCATAATCTCCTGTCCGCTTGAATTTTCCGTAGTAATCATCTGCCCCGTAAAAATATTTCCCACTTTTATGAAAAGTAAACAGCAATTTTTTCAATTGCTTTTGTAACTGTTCATCCTGCGGTTCATCTGCTTTTAATTTCTTGTCGGTCATGGTTGCCAGTTTATCATCACTGCCGACCTCTTTTTCATTTTCCGGCTGCAGGCCACTGATCCCTATCTTCCAGTCGTCTTCTTTTTTTATCCGGTACTTAAAAAAATACACCACCCCTTTTTTCCCAGGGTATGCGGCAGTTTGTTTTTTTATGAAAACAACAGAGTCGATCTTATCATAATCCTTATCTGCCAGCAAATAGCTACGGGCCAGATCGAGCTGATTCTTGTATTGAACAGGAAACTTATCCAGTCGCTTTGCGGTTTCCAACCCGGAAAATAGTTGTCCCCTGTACTGGTCTTTGGCAGCCAGTGTCAGCAAAATGCTGTCCGGAATATTTTTGTTATTGCGCAATAATATCACAGCCGTGTTAAGGCGTACATGGAGATCTTTAGACTGTAATAGTTTTTCAAAAAAATGTTGCACGTTCACATTCTTATCATAATACGGTACCAGTAAAACGCGGTAATCTTTTAAGCTGATGTTGCCATCATCATTATCCCGGGTACTGCTTACAACCTCATCTTCCTTTTTATTATCCAGTTCCATTTGCTTTTCATCCTTAACCTGTTGCTTTTTTAATTCGATCCGTGCATCAAAATATATTTTAGAAAAATAATTCTCATATTCATTTGCTTTGATCATATTACTATCAACCAATGTTACCAATAGCGAGCGTACTTTTTCTTTATAATCATCGAGGGTAGATAGTTGCAGAAGGTCCGGAAAAAGCATTTTGGTGAGTTGTAAAGAATCATCAAGGTTGGTGAACAAGCCGGTATAATCATAACTACTTTCAAACAAAGGCGGGTCTTGCAGGATCAGTTCCTTGAACAAACTATAGGAAGCGCTGGTCTTATGCCTCGCCAGTGCCTTCAACACTTCATTTTGAAAAAGGCTGGTATCGGCCGTTTGCTCGTATATCTTTTTAAGAAGACTGGTCACTTGTGGGTGGGTGGTATCTTTTATGTATCCCAACTCAGCGATCAAATTAGCTTTTGTTTCAAAATAATCCTTCTGTTTAATATTTGACCTTTCAATCGCATTCATGATCATTGGGATCCCCTTTTCACCAAAATAAAGATTGCTGATGGATTGTTGCGCTTTAACATGTACGGCGCTATCCTGACTGAACAGGTCGGTAAAAAAATCATTCAGGCGGTTATCAAATATATTTTTTACGGGTTTTGTTTCAATGGGCCTGAAAGAATTAAAAAAACGTTTTACAAGATCGGTCTCACCGGTGATGGTATCTCCAATACAAGCCAGGCTATACTTTAAGTTCCCTTTTAGTATGATCATTCTTGATATAGTCCTGGACGATCCTGTATCCCGTAGTGAAAAACAAACACCGCATATGGCATTATCCATTACAATTGAATCCGTTTTATACAATACCATACCCGTTTTATAATAAGGCGCCAGTTCATCTTTCCAGAAATTGGCCGGGTCTTTTACATAATAATATTTTGGGTATTCCTGGATATTTATTGCAACGGATTCACCGGTTGAATCACTTTTGAACAATCCATTTTTTGGCCTGGGCCAGTAGGCGATATATCCTGAATAATTATTTCCGTTAGCAGCTTCAGCAGCAGCTTTTTCTATCAGGCTGCGCAAACTGTTATCCAATTCAGGCATTACCGGGGTGCTCACCGAAAAATGCATAAAAGTATCCACATAGTTTGCCGTTGCGTTGTATTTATACTCAGTAAAATGAAAGGAGTCAAAGAAATTGCTGAAATCAGTTTTTTTGTTTTTGCTTCTAGCTGCGATCACATAATGATCCTTGCCTTTGATAAGGTATTTTGCTGTTACTTCTGCACCGTCTTTCATTTTTTCCTTCACATCAAGGCAGGGGTAGCCATGAAAAGAACCGGGTGTACGGCTAAGTTGCTTATCAAAGCGATCGGGGTTGCGGAAAGATTCTTCTACCAGGCTAAGATCAAAACTGTCTTCATCTAAAAAATGAAAATTGCTGATGCTTTTTTTCAATATAATGTAGGCGTCACCGGTAGATGTATCAACGGATTCATATTCCCACCGGTCGTTGTCATCCGATGAATTGGAGTTAAGGTATTCGTTGGGGAAAGTCGGGAATGTTATGGAAAAGCCTCCCTGTGTTGGTTCAAAGGCAACAGGCATCGTATTGGCTTCCTTTAACCGGATCGACGAAAAGAACTGTTCAGCTTCTTTACCATCCACATAATTTTCATTACCACTCATTTTAAACAACAATACTTCAAAGGGCGTTACAAAGATATTGTACCGTTGCTGGTCGCCCCGCCGGGTACGGTTAGTGATATCATATCCCGGGTAGCCGTTCCTGTTAATATTTTTCCTGGACAATATCTTACCGGGGATATTCTCATAAAGGATGCTATCGATCTTTTTTAAGACAGTATGTTCATCTTGTCCCAGGAATGCAGCATGTGTTTTAACCCGGGTGACCAGGTAATAGGCCCCGTTACTCATATCGGAGTATTGCCTTCTGTCGAACTGCTCATTATCGCCGGCCAATTTAAATAAAGGGCCCGGCATGGATACACTGTAAAAACCATCATCCGAATTTTGTGTTCTGAAGTCCACGGGCACTTTCATTTTATCAATGGATTCTTTTTGCGTGGCATCCCTATCAGCCATTTGTATCGGCCGAAGTTTATAGCCTTTCTTCCGCAATAATTCGATCACGCCCCGGTTACCGGCCAAATGAGCTGCACCTACACCAACAAAAAGTGAATTTTTTTGTATGATGGTATCAATGGAATTTGCCTGTATCTCATTTCGTTTATAAAGGAATTTTTCGCGGAAGGCATCGGAACGTTCCATCATTTTATCGAGTGAATCCATCAGGTCCAGGTCGCCCTTACGATAAGCGGCCTGCAGTTTTTCTTCAATATCATCCGTAGATTCTCCATCCATATCAACCGACTTCTTCTTTTTTTCTGCGGCCATATCGATATAGGCCTCCATGATCAGCTTTTCTGTTTCAAAATAATTTTCCACGCCCGTAGCCCTTTTCCCTGATTTTTTTCCCGTTTGAAAGATGTAGAGGTCAAGAAAAGTATCTTCTTCAAAATCTTCCTTCGCTTTATAACTACGGTAAAGCAGGCTGTTTACAACGGTTGGCTCCGTACTCATCGCCATTTTCAGTTCATCATCATATTTATTGATGCGGAAAGAATTTTCATTTAAATAATCGTTGCCCGGCGATTGCACAAAATTCACGTAGTTCTGTTTCAGCTTATCCATGCTTACCATTTGCCCCTGCCATAGCTCGGGATTAAGTTCCAATGCAACGGCATCTACATTTTTAATGGCCAAATAAAATGAATCGCTCAAATGAAACACCATCTTACTACTTACGTGCATGGTGCAATCGCCGGGCAATGATTATTTAAATGAAAATTCTTTCCGCATCAATAAATAT
>JANYIM010000276.1 GCA_025362055.1 Bacteroidota bacterium | reverse complement strand
ATCGCGGAAACGGTCATTGATCCGTTGTTCCAGCGTTCCAAAACCCTGTGTATGCATATTAGCCGAAAGAGAAACGGTGCCGAGGTCGGCAAGGTTAACATCTACCCTGCCCAGGGCTGCCCATCCACCCGTTTCATCCAGGGAAGACAAACTCAATTCATTGACCCATACTTCGGCACATGCATTGGGTGCATTGGTATTTTCCACGCCTATTAAGATACCTCTTACTTCAGCGATATTAGGATTGCCTAAAACCGAGTACATTTGACCGTTAGTCTGTGGCTGCCGGTAAATAACGGCAGTGGAAGTATTGGAAAGGTTCCGGTCTTGCTTCATCTTCACCAACGCCTGCAGGTCAACATCCAATCCGTCACTCTTTAACCATAGGGTATCATTATAGGTTGTTGAATTAGGGTCCAGTGTTGCAGCACCCAATGAAGTTAAATTCAGCGGTATGCGTACCTCGTAATAATTACTCACAAAATCTGTTCCCAATCTTATCACAGCAGTAAGTGCCTTATTTGCCAAAGAAGGATAGGTTTTTACAGCTTCTTCTGCATGTATATACATTGATAACTTGCGGAACTGGCGCAGGTCACGATTGGCAAATGTCTGGAACACACCCCTTGCATCCCCTTTGGCCAAACCACAAAGCTGCAGGCTCATACTTTGTTCATTCTGCAACAGGTTAACGCCATTGCTGCTCAGTGTTTGAACACGCTCTACCTCGGTAGGTGTACGATAAGGCAATGGTATCCTTTTATCATTTTCTTCAATATTCACAGCGCCCTGGTTAAACACAGTGGCACCAGGTGTTAGCTGTGTATATAACCCGGTCGAGTCAATCTTATACTGGAACTTTCTCCATACGTTCCTGGTCAATTGCAATTCACCGAAACGCATTACAATACTATCTTTGAAGCCGGTCATGAACATCCGCATAAAGCGGATCGATTTAAAATCGGGGATATTGCCGATTCTCTTGTTATACTCCGAAATGGGGATACGAAACTGGTACCAGGTCTCTACTCTTGGCTGGCCATTCACCAGGTTAACAGTTACCGGTTTTTTATCAATGATATAATTGTTGCCGATCGTCATTTCCGGTGCTGTGGGTGGCTTTATATCAACGATGTACTGGAAGTATTCTTCTGTTTGATTCAACGTATTATCCCTGTTCAGGTCTTCTGCATCCGGGTATAAGGTGGCAGCAGAAGAATAACTGGAGCCATTGGTAGAAACCGGCGAGTTGCCTTCAGGGTTATTGAAATTTTTATAGCGAGCCAATAGTCTTAGCCCCTGTGCATCATAATCATCGCCGCGATAATAATGATAATCATCATTAGAAGGATCTTTCAACGCATTAAGGTATGCTTGTGAACCTGCTCCAAAATTTGTTTTCAGGTTATTCAGGTATGCCGAACGTTTATTTACTTCTGCAGTATCGTCCAATCCGTCAAAACCAACATCCTGGTAAACCCTGTCATTGGGATCGTTACTGAAAGCGTTCGTAACCTGTATGGGATTATTGGGAACCCTGCCCCAATTGGAAGTATCAACAGGAGATGGAATATTGGGCGTAGGCAGGCCATTCTCATAAAAGCGTTTACCGTCTTTTAATATGTCTTCAGAAACATTGCCCAGGTTAAAATATAATTTACCACCGGAAGAGTTGGCAATATTGGGATTGTCGGTTGTTGCAATGAATGGGTCCTGTACCCAGAATTCAATGAACTCAATATTAGCGGTTTCAAAATCTGTTTGATCGATACTACGCATTAAACCACCCCAACGTTGGGTAGGGTTCTTCAGTTTTCCGTTTACGTCTACATTTGCCGCATCATCCGTATAATTATAGGGCCCTTTATCGGTAGGATAGTAAGCAAGGTCAAATGTAATGAGCTGGCTTTCGCCAAAACCTGTGGTCTTCTGTGGAAATATTTCTTTCTGGTAAACCTGTCTAACCCGCGGATCACTTAACTGGTCCCTGTCGTTTGAAAAAGGGTTATTCGATCCTTTGTATTGTTGCAAAGTAGGTTCGATCTGGTACCAGTTCATCCTCGCCCTATTCTTTCCCGAATTGATATTATCATTTGAACCGGGGCCCGATGCTTCGGGGAACAGCAATATGTTACCGGTTTTGTCTGTAGCTCCTTCGGGTACAGATGCAAGTGCCCAACTGATCGGTGGGAACCTTAGATCCAGTCCGGATGTTGTGCCATCAAAATCATCAATATTGATGATACCATTTGAACCCTTACCGATCTGCGGTGCATGTCCCGGCTTTAAATAAGCGCCCTCTGCAAAAACATTGATCGTTGAAGGTGCTGTTGTTGAGTAAAAAGGTAGTTTATCAAGCAATTTCGTAAGGCGTGGTATGTCTTTCTTGTAGTTCACATCCAGTCCGTACATCGTGTTCCTGATAGGTTCATTGGTACCGCCGGTTGCACTGTTATCATAACTTACTTTACTAAAGAATGGCCTTTC
>JANYIM010000253.1 GCA_025362055.1 Bacteroidota bacterium | reverse complement strand
ATGTCCCATAGGCCGGGTAGTATGTATTTGCCTTTTGCATCAATGACAGTTGCGCCAGCGGGCACTTTCAGATCATTTGCCATTCCTACTTCTTTGATCAATCCATTGGCAAGGATGATCACGGTATTATTAAGTATCGTAACACCCATCATATCTACAATATTCCCTCCAACGATGGCAGTTACTTTGTTCGTTGTGAGATCCATTTTCATGGAACTGCTGAACAGTTTCATGCCATAAGTGGCGGCACGATTGATGAGTTCAGGAAGCAGGTCTTCATAAGCGGTGGCCATCATCTCCAGTTTATCTCCTTCTGCATCATTGGTAATGAGGCAGATAAGGTTACCCGATGGATCGGTCCAAACAATTTCATTACCCCATATCAATCCGCTCAGTACATATCTTTCGAGTAGTACCTGCTTATTCATAAAATCCAACGTATCATTGCCATCTCGTTTAATGGCTACCTCACCCTTTGGCAGCATGGTAATAGTTTTGGGCTCCTTATGTGCTTTCCAGTATTTCAACAATATCATCTGCACGGTTCCCGGAGAATAACCTCCTACGGGGAAGGCAAGTGCGGGCATCGCTTTTTTATAAGCAGAATCATCTACTCTAATGGCTGCATTTTTATTTTGTATGCGTATAGTATCATTAATGGTAGAAAAACGCGAAGTGCTTCCTTTGATAAAAAGACTAAGCGGCTCATTATCTTTTGTAGTAACAAGATTCGCTTTTAAAGGGACCGGTGAACCGCGATCGGTGAATTTAAAGTTGATATCATAGCTAACAGTATTGCCGCTGCTGCTCACGTAATAGGTTTCCTTGCCAATGTTTTGGGCGAATTTGTGAAGGAAGAAACTGGCACTGTCGGTTGCCTGGGACTGAACTGTGGCTGATGAGGTGAGAAGAAGCAACAATATGCAAATGTGCAAATGTACCAGTGCGCAAATTTCTTTGTTTCGAAAAGTTTTTAAAGTCTTTAGCATGGTCTAAGTAGCGGTTTTAGTACGTAAAGAACGGAAATCTTCCAGAATTTTAGCGTTACGGGTTTATTCAATAAGCTTCAACGCTAATTTTACCGATTTACCTGGTTGCACATTTTCACACTATCTATTGCCAATTTATATAAAAAATAATTGCAGTAAATACGCTTAGATAATTAATATACAGCATATTATATAAATTATTTTAATAAAATTTTCTCCCTCAGGCTGCGAAATGCACGAAAAAACACTCTATTATTTTGCGGAAATTACTATGGAAATATTGGAGACCTGAAAAATCCGGTATATCTTTGATTTCCCTTAAAAAGGTAGTATCCAGTCCTGCGAAAAGCTATAAACCCTGTACCAATGAAACTACGTATCACAAGAACGTATACAAGCCATACGTATCCGCTTTTCACGCTGATCTTTACGTTATTTTTTTCATACCCGGCCTTTTCTCAAACAGCGATCACCAATTTCACCAGTTCATCGGTATTGGTTTCGGGCGGAACCTCCAACCAGGTCATTGCGGCGCATCCCCTAAGTGTTAATAATATAACACCCAACGCTAATTATACAGTTAGTTATAACAATACCAACAATGTAAAAATTACGGGCTTCTCCATAGCCGGCGCCAGTTACTTTCAGCACAGCGGTTTTGATACGATCATATTCAGGAGAGTTGCTTCCAATGGAATTCCCGCCAATGGCAATAAGCAACAGATCTACTGTGCAGGACCGGTTGTGGCTGCCGGCGCCAATACCATACCGCTTACTGTTGCTTACCCGCAGGTAGCAAATTTTTCCTATATGGAAGAGACTATGAAAGATGGCTATATTAACAGGGGATGTGACAATGTTTTTACAAATACCGGTGACCTTACATTTAATAATATAGAAAGGGTGGATATTGTAAAGCTGCTGGGTTACGCCACCAGCGCTCCGGCTAACGCAGGTTTTTTCATTGCAGAAAGAGGAGGTAATGATGGTTTCAAGATTGCAGCCATCACCGGCGTTGATGCGTTCGGAAATCCAACTTCATTTGGATCCGTTCTTTCAGTTGCAGCAGCAGCATTTAATGCAGGTGCAAATTTGTGGACCGGCACTACTGTTGTAATGAGAAAAGATCATAATGACAACGTGCTCCGTCCTTTTTCGCAGGTTGCATCGCAAACAGTAAAGGCGCTATATGTAAGTTTCAGCGATCTGAATATTGTTGTAGGACAAAGAATATATGGTTATTCACTGATGGCTCCTGATGTTACCGCCAAAACAAGTGCAGAGATACTCAACTATTCAAACAGCAGTGTATTCCCTACAAATACCGATGCCAGTATAGGTGGGCTCGATCTTGCCTCCAGCCCCGGTATGTTTACTTCGGGTGGTATCTTACCGGTATCCCTTTTATCTTTTGCCGCAGGTTTAAATAACCGCGTAGTAAATATCAGTTGGGAGACAACCGATGAAGCTACCCTCAGAAATTTTGAAGTAGAGAGAAGTTATGATGGTGCGGATTTCTCTTCCATCGGTACTGTGTTGCCAAATACAATTCATGCTACCTACAATTACACTGACGAAACACCTGGTTTGAATGAACCGAACATTTATTACCGCTTAAAGATGATCGATAAGAACGGCACTCCCGCTTATTCTGGCATGAAGCTTATTAAAAACAATATTACTGAGGCAAAGGTAACGGTATACCCTAATCCGGTAAGCGATAGGCTATTCATTGAAGTTCCAAACGGATGGCTGGGCGCTGAATTGAACATAAGACTTTATAATATGAATGGTACGCCTGTTCAGTCTGTTCACAAGACAAACGCTGCTGCCATTGAAACGGTAAATATATCCGGGCTTGTAACGGGTACGTATACGCTAAGTATCATATCAGCAAAAGGATCTTTTAGCAAGAAGATAATGAAGGATTAAGAAGACAGATCCATCTGATCTTCTACAATTATTAGCCCCAAGGTTAATCAATACTTTTCAGTTCCACTTTTACACATTTGCATATTTATTTCAAACGTTCCTTAAAATCAAGATTATTCTTCCTCAACGTATCCAACGCAATATCATACCCCGCATCCGCATGCCTGATCACTCCCATACCCGGATCATTTCTTAGAACTCTTGAAATCCTTACTGCAGCTTCATCTGTTCCATCTGCAACGATCACCATCCCTGCATGAATAGAATACCCCATGCCTACTCCGCCTCCATGATGTAATGAAACCCAACTGGCACCGCCGGCAGTATTCACGAGTGCATTCAGTATGGGCCAGTCTGCTACAGCATCGCTACCATCGAGCATTGCTTCTGTCTCACGGTTAGGACTAGCTACTGATCCTGTATCCAAATGATCGCGGCCAATGACGATGGGTGCCTTTACTTTCCCGGTACGCACTAATTCATTAAATACAAGTCCTGCTTTTTCCCGGTCTCCCTGTCCTATCCAGCAGATACGTGCGGGCAATCCCTGGAAAGCAATTTTTTCCTGCGCCATTTTCATCCAGCGGTGCAGGCCCTTGTCATCGGGAAAAAGTTTGAGTATAACCTCGTCGGTTACACGAATATCTTCGGGGTCACCGCTCAGTGCTGCCCAACGAAATGGGCCTTTACCAACACAAAACAGCGGACGGATATAAGCAGGGACGAAGCCTGGGAAATCAAAACAACGGCCCAACTTTCCAGTTTTATTTTTTAACTTCTGATTTTTATCTTCATATTCCTGCGCCCGTGCTCTAATATTATTTCCATAATCAAAAGTGATCGCTCCCTTGTCCATCAGTTGCAGCATCAGTTGAACATGCAGGTACATGCTTTCATAACTGCGTTCGATATATTTACCGGGATCTTCTTTGCGGAGTATGTTGGCTTGTTCATTGGATAATGTGTGTGGTACGTAACCAATGAGCGGATCATGCGCCGATGTTTGATCGGATAATGTATCAGGTACGATATTTCTCTCTACAAAGCGCTGCAGTAAGTGGACTGCGTTGCATAAAACGCCGATGCTCTTTGCCACTCCATCTTTTTTATATTGGAGCGCCGCATCAATGGCTTCATCAATATTTGTATGCTTCTCATCTAAATATCTCGTTTCTATTCTTTTATCGATACGCCATTCTTCAACCTCTGCAATCAATGCAACGCCTTCATTCATTGTAATGGCAAGTGGTTGTGCGCCACCCATTCCACCTAATCCCGCCGTTACATTTAAAGTATTCTTCAGCGTTCCATTAAAATCCTTATCAGCTGCGGCAGCGTAGGTTTCATAAGTCCCCTGCACGATCCCCTGTGAGCCAATGTAGATCCACGATCCCGCAGTCATCTGCCCATACATCATCAATCCTTTTTTTTCCAGCTCATCAAAATGCTCCCAGGTAGCCCATTTGGGAACAAGTTGCGAATTACTTATTAAAACCCGGGGCGCATCTTTATGCGTTTGCAGCATGGCAACGGGTTTGCCACTTTGTATCAGTAATGTTTCGTCATCATTGAGTTCTTTTAATGCTTTGAGGATAAGATCGAGGCTTTCAAAATTCCGTGCAGCCTTGCCCCTGCCGCCGTACACGATCAGGTCATCGGGGCGTTCTGCTACTTCGGGATCTAAATTATTCAACAGCATGCGATAAGCAGCTTCCTGTATCCAGCCCTTGCAGTTAAGAACATTGCCTGTTGGGGTTTTGTATTTTACGGGGTCGTAACGTTTAGTGGTCGTCATAAAGAAAATTTACCGGGAGGCGCAAAAAAAGCAGCTGTTATTTCTCAGTGCCTTTTCGGTTATTTTATTTGAAAAATTTCATAATCTTTATTCAATTCCATTGCCACCTGCTTCGCAAACCCATCAACGTGTTTTACAAAAGAGAAGTCCTTAATGATCTTTGTAATGCTGTTAATATCATCAGCAAATATCCGGTCCTCTTCCGCAAAGCCCACAAACTGCCGTACATATTCATGGGCAGCTTCCAAAATGGCACTGCTCTTCAATGGTGCACGAAATTCAATGGCCTGGCAGGCGCTCATCAATTCAATGGCCATGATATATTCGAGGTTATCCAAAACACGGCTTAGTTTGCGCCCGCTGATGCTTCCCATGCTTACATGATCTTCTTGTCCCAGTGAAGTGGGGATACTATCTGCACTCGCAGGAAAACAAAGTGTTTTATTTTCTGTTACCAATGCAGCGGTAGTGTACTGTGGTATCATGAAGCCGCTGTTGAGCCCTACATTGTTCATCAGCAACATGGGCAATCCCCATTTGCCTTCCAATAATAAATAACAGCGCCGGTCGGATATATTGCCGATCTCGGCTGCGGCAAAACAATTATAGTCCAATGCTAACGCTAACGGCTGTCCGTGAAAATTGCCACCGCTAATGGTATCATCTGCATTAAATATGATGGGATTGTCCGTAACGGCATTCAGTTCTATTTCGGTCAGTTCTTTTAGGTGCAGCCATGCATTCCTGGATGCGCCGTGCACCTGTGGCATGCAGCGTAAACTGTAAGGGTCCTGCACACGTCCGCAATCAACATGGCTTTGCATGATCGCAGAATCACTTAACAGCAGGCGTAAACGCTGCGCCACCAATTTACTGCCGGCATAAGGGCGAAGATCGTGCAGCCTTTCATCGAATGGTGCTTTGGTACCCGTTAATGCTTCCAAACTCATGGCACCGATGATGTCTGCCGCTTCCAGGCAATTGTGCATGCGATGCACGGCTTTAATTGCAAAAGCTAAAATGAATTGTGTGCCATTGATAAGTGCAAGCCCTTCTTTAGGCCCCAGCTGTATGGCGCCGATATTTTCTTTTTGAAAAATTTCGGCGGTAGGTGTTCGTTCCCCTTTATAAAAACATTCGCCCAATCCTATCAATGGTAAAAATAAATGTGCAAGAGGAGCAAGGTCACCGCTTGCCCCAACACTACCCTTTTCGGGTACTACGGGTATTGCATCATTTTCAATATGCCAGGTGATACGTTCTAATGTTTTCAACTGCACACCAGAATAGCCCTGCGCCAGTGCATGCACTTTTGTGATCATCATCAATTTTGCTATTTCCGGGATCACGGGATCGCCTACACCCACACTATGGCTTTGCAGAATTTTATGTTGAAGCGTAACTGTATCCTCGTCCGATATCTTTGTATTGGAAAGAATGCCGAAACCGGTATTGATGCCATACACTGTTTTGTGATCGGCTACGATCTGTTCTACATTTTTTGCAGATGCATTGATCCTCCTTATGGCTTTTTCATTCAATATCCCCTTCATTTTACCGGCAGCAATGGCCAGCACAGCAGGGATCGTTAGCGTGTCAGTTCCATAATTGAAAATTGCAGGCATGCGCAGTCGTTGTGGTTATGGTGAAAATATTTTAACTTGTCCAAAAGTAACACAAAAACTGCTTTTGATATGGGATTATTAGCACTTGCCATTGCACCCGGACTTGCCATCTGCCTGTTCATTTATTATAAGGACAAATACAACAGGGAACCCATCTGGCTGCTGCTGATAGCCTTTGTATTGGGCGTACTTAGCATCATTCCCGCCATTATCGTACAAGTGGCTTATGGCAGTGATATTGCAAGGATACAGGGTGAGGGCACAATGGCGATCGCCTTCTTTTCTTTTTGCGTGGTTGCTGTGAGTGAGGAAGGCAGTAAATTTTTAATGTTGCGCCTGTTCCTGTATCCGCGCAAACATTTTGACGATCCCTTCGACGGTATTGTTTATGCAGTAATGGTGGGGATGGGTTTTGCCACCGCCGAAAATATCATGTATGTTTCTGAGCATGGTGTACAAACTGGCATTTTGCGTATGTTCCTTTCCGTTCCTGCACATGGGACTTTTGCCGTGTTGATGGGTTATTTTGTAGGATTTGCAAAATTTGGTGCAAAAAATAAATCGCTGAATTTTTTATGGGCATTACTCCTGCCAATAGTCTTTCACGGAAGCTTTGATTTTTTCATTTTCGACGGATCAGATAGTCTCATCATCCTGGGGGCATTGGTGTCGTTTATTGTAGCACTATACCTTTCTTTTAAAGCCATCCGAAGAAAACAGGCCATATCAAAATTGTATCATGAAGAAAAAGAGAAATTATTTCCAACAGAACAATCATCATTGTAGCATGAAGCAATTAATAATAAATAAAAAAAAGCCAGTGGGGTTTTCAACTGGTTACGTCCTTCTTTCCATTCGCCAGTTCCTACTAGCCACCAGCCTGGTGCTCATTGCCGCTTGCCTGTTACCTGTTGCTGCATCCTCACAAACCGTTAAACTCCTCACCCCCGGAACAAAAGCCTCTTTCCGCGGATTAAGCGTGGTAGATGACAAAACGGTATGGGTTAGTGGCAGTGCAGGAACAGTGGGCAGATCGGTTGATGGTGGCGATACCTGGACATGGATGAAGGTAAAGGGTTATGAGAAAAACGATTTTAGGGATATTGAAGCATTTGACAACAAGACAGCTATCATCATGGGAATTGCAGCGCCTGCTTATATTTTAAAGACAACCGATGGTGGCGAAAACTGGCAGCGGGTGTATGAAAATAAAGATACCAGCATGTTCCTCGACGCTATGGAATTCTGGAATGAACAAAGCGGTATCGTTATCGGTGACCCTTTCAAAAACAAGTTCTTTGTTGGCAGAACATTTGACGGTGGTAGTACCTGGCGCGGTATACCGGAAAAGAACATACCGGTGGCGGATAGTGGTGAAGCCTGTTTTGCATCCAGTGGTACCAATATAAGAAAGCTCAATAAAAAAGAAGCGGTGTTCATCAGTGGCGGATTAAGTTCACATTTATTCATCCGTGATAAAAAAATTCAACTGCCCATTATACAGGGGAAAGAAACAACGGGGGCCAATTCTGTTGCAGTAAAAAATTCAAACACATTAATTATCGTAGGTGGAGATTTTAATACAAAAGATTCCACCACCAAAAACTGTTTCATTACTACCGATGGGGGCAAGACCTTTGCTGCGCCCACTACTCCACCCCATGGCTACCGCAGCTGCGTAGAGTATTTAAGCAAGAAAACCTGGATCAGTTGTGGATTAAATGGTATTGATTACAGCACTGATGAGGGCAATACCTGGACATGGATCAGCAAAGAAGGGTTTCATGTATGCAGGAAAGCTAAAAAAGGCAAAGCTGTTTTTTTTTGCGGGAGGTAATGGTAGGATCGGGAAGCTTATGGAGCATCAATAATTACGCTTTGTATCCATCTCTTAAATGCAACGAAGAATTGATAATTAGTAATTAAATAATTTTCAATACAGTGCCCCTGCAAAACAGGCAAGTCATTGAAACAATGGAATTATCAATTCTTCTTGGCCTTTACGATATAATACCTCCACAGATCCCTTTTCAAACACTGGTATTGAAGCAGCGCCGTATCCACATTTTTTTTACCGAATGCAGTAGCTTTCCAATGAAAGAGGCGGTAAACGAACCCAAGTACTACACCGGGAAAATAAGCAATGTATAAGCGTTTCGCCGAAGGGCGAATGGCATCCGTAACATTTTCAATGCTGATGTCTGTGAATCCCGCAGCAATAAGGTGGCGGTTAAGGTCTTCAATGGTTGCATAATCAGCAATGGCCCAGCCATGTGCCCAACGCTGCACCAATGCAGCATCTTTTCCAACAAGGTTTTCCTTTTTAAACAGATCGGCCATTATTAAACGCCCACCACTTTTTAATAACCGAAAAGCTTCATCAACAAATACTTTTTTATCAGGGGCATGACAAACACTTTCTAGTGCCCATACCACATCAAATGCTGCAGCAGGATAACCGGTAGCAGTATAATTGTTCACTTCAAATTTCACTTTGTCGGCTACACCTTCCTGTTGTGCAGATGCAGTTGCCCTTGCTACCTGCCGGGCATTGAGGGTGATGCCGGTAGCATAACAATGTTTATTCTTTGCTAGCCATATTGAAGAACCGCCCACACCACAGCCTGCGTCCAATACCTGCTCCCCTTCTTTAATTGCCGCCATCCCGGATAATACCTGGTTGATCTTCAGCAACGCTTCATGCAAATTTTTTGTGGATTCATCCCAATAACCATAGTGCAGCGAGCGACTTTTCTGCAGCCGCCAATGACGACGGTAGTGTATCTCGCTTACGTCGTAGTAGTGTGAAATGTCCTGGGTGGAAAACATACGGGAGGAAATTAATAATTAAGAATTGATAATTTTTCAAATCATAGCACCCGGCTCAAAAAGAAAAATCTTCAAAACGAAGGAATTATTAATTGCTTTAATTTTTGCTTTTAAAAAGAATATTCAGCGCACCCAACAGCGCAATAGCGCCGATAGCTGAAGTGATAACATAATTAAGCCAGCTTGTACCGGTATTAATATGCAAGCCTATTTTCGGCAACAGCCAGTAGCCGATAAAACTACCCAAAATACCAACAACGATATTGCCGATGAGACCAAGGCCACCGCCACCAGTGATCGATCCGGCAAGCCAGCCGGCTAAAGCGCCAAGTAAAAGGATGATGATGATTGATTGTGCGTCCATTATTTTGAATTTTAAATTACTACTGAATAATTAAAAAATTTCACAAGCCGCAGCTATCATATTCTTTGGCTAGTTACAAAGACCATGTACACATATCATGCTACGAATGAAATCAATTATTAATTAGTTGAGGCTTCGAAAATCCACCGGCACCAGCTTACTCACTCCTGCTTCCTGCATCGTTACACCATAAATGACATCTACGGC
>JANYIM010000157.1 GCA_025362055.1 Bacteroidota bacterium | reverse complement strand
GGGACTTTTAATGTATAATCTACATTATTGTTTTCGAGGGCACCTCCAACTTCCTTTAAAAGTATGTCGGTTATTTTTATTTCATTAATGCCAAGGTCGTATACCCAAAAATTTTCCTTGCCCTGGAATATTCCGCCAAGGTTTGTTCCTTCAATACCAGCAATATCAATACTGGCATAGGCCATCTTTGGAGATACTTTGATCATGGTATCCAGAAATACCCGCATGCCCTTAACTTTTAGCCCGCAAGCTATTGCTACTGCATTGGGTGGTGATTTGATCACTACGGGAGCAAGCTTTGAGGTCTGCACGGGTTCGCCGTAGCGTATACTGTTTACAGGAAATTCAAGTCGGAGTTGATTCTTGCCCTTCAGGTCGTACAAACGGATCATGACCGTGCAAGCTGTATTGTATCTTACCAGGTTTTCACTGATAACGAATTTAAGGCTAAGTGTTTTGAAGTCTTTTGCAGCGAAGCCTTTTGTTTCATTTAATAATAGAAGATTGGGGGTTTTTAAAAGTACATCTCCTTTTGCCGACAGAAGACTGAATTCTGCGGCCGGGTAAACAGTTTTATTTTTATCTGCTTTGTCCGATACAAAGCCGGTTGGGGCCGGCAGGTTTATCTCTATCTCTTTATTCAATGGTAGCTTGTTACCCAGTATCCATAACCCGTCCAGTTTAACATCAATGGATTTTGCCCATATCCCTTCTTTAATATAACGGATACCCGATACGGGTAAGATGCCATTGTTTTGGGCAATACCGGTATTCATCCATAAAAAAACAGTGGATAGTAAGATTGTGGGTATTTTGAGCAAGCTGCCGTTGTTTTTTTTCTAAAGATATATTTCTATATCCACTGAAGCAAGTGTTGTGCCAAATACTTTTACAAGGTAGAATTACTAGTTACGGGAGGGGTTACTTGTACTTTTTACGTTCCTCATTGCATAATTGATTGAAACCGGGTGAATCGTATTCCATCATCATTTGATCGAAGACGATTCCCGAAGTACTGCCTGCGGCGGGTTGAGTTCATATAAATCAAAGAAGGCTTCAAAACCAAAAAAATCTGTATAATCCCTTAAAATCTTTGGCCACATTTTTTGCCACAGGCACAAAAAAAATTATCTTTAAGTCTACTTGAAACAAGCAATCATGAAATACTTCCTCCCATTCTTATTTCAACTAATTTCAATGACCGCATTTACACAACCGAAGCCTGTTACATCAGGCGTATTTCATTGGAATGAACTACCGGTAAAAAAAGAAGCACAACGGAAATCGCGTAAAATAGCAGAAGGAACAACCAATGAATTTGAATATTTTGAAATGCACGCCACCACGCAGGAAAAAGGAGCTGCACCCAAACCTGCCCATACACAAAAAGACATTGAAGAACTGATCATCATAAAAGAAGGGACGATGAAATGCAGTATCGGAAACAAGACTGCTACGCTTAGCGCAGGAAGCGTACTGCTTATTCCGCCACTTGAATCGCAGGCCTTTGAAAATACAGGCAACGGCCCTCTCACCTATTATGTATTGATGTTCCGCTCAAAGAAACCGATGGACATGCAAAGAAGCACGCAGGCCGGTGGCATTTTGTTACAGAATGTTGATACACTACCGATGATAGAATCAGCAAAGGGCGGTACGCGTAAATATTTTGACCGTTCCACCGCCATGTGCGAAAGATATGAGATGCACGTTACCAAGCTTTTGCACAAAGGCCCCAGCCATACACCACACCAGCACGTTGAAACAGAGATCATCCTGGTAATTGACGGAGACATGGAAATGACCATTGACGGGCAAAACTATACAGGCGGTGCCGGTGACCTGTTCATCGCAGAAAGCGGCAAACTGCATGGCGTAGGCAATGCTTCGGATAAGCCTTGCAGCTATTTTGCTTTTAAATGGAAGTAGGGTTTCGGGCAGAACTGCCCATCTCCTGAAGAGGGGTTATTCGAAATCTTTAACTGAATTCTGTTGTTTGCATATTTGTACTATTCTTCGCATATGATCTGTATTCCTCCGTGCCGCCATGGTAAAAGATATGTGACTGCATTTTTTACCACTCGCAAGGCCTTGCAGCTCTACAAAATCTCAAAATAATATCAACAGATTGTGATCCTGTTACATTATTCAAAACTTTCAATTACGTAATGGATGTTATTGATCTCTGCGATATCAGCAACCTTTAATCCCATCAACTTAATTCCCAGGGGTGATTGAGGTGAAAGCGCGATCACAGTATTGCCATCTACGATCGCTTTACCGGATGCAATGCTAAGAAACAAGTAACCCCGGTTGGTCTTGATAAGACTGCCATTTACAATTACAACCGAGGATACCGCAGGGTCTATTTTTTCAAATACATTTTTTTGATCCATTACTTCTTTCAATTGCCCGCGAACATTTGCCTGTTCTATTTGAAGCATCGCCAGGGCTGTTTCATGTTTGTCGCCTGCCGTGCTTTTTGTTTCATTGCTGCCACTTTCTTTCAGGTCGCTTAATACTTGCTGCAATGCCTTTATCTTTTGATTGAGTACCTGTTGATAGTGGTTGTGTATTTTTTGCTTGAACGTCATAGTTGCTGTAAAAGTAGGTTTCAGTTTTGAAATGAGTTTACAATAAAGGCATTGCTGTAAAAGGTTTCCCTGGAATTCACAAAAGGCCTTTTCATAAAAGCTGATATCGCTAACCCCGTTTGGTATATACAGTTGGCGAGCAAACTGGGGTTTGTTTATTTCAGTCATGATCATTTTTTTGAAAAATAAAAATATGCAATAAGAATTCAAATATGCATGGCCTGGCCATAGTTTATTTAACAAGAAGCAGCTAAACCTTCTCACAATTCATCCATCTTACATAATATTGCAATATCAAATCATTGTTATGAAAAAATTTCTCTTATCAATATGCTCTATAGCATTGTTTACAGCAACAGCAATTGCACAAAAGGAGAACGCCTACCCTGTTATAGTATCCTTCAATAGCGTATGTTGCGGTGTGCCCGACAGCGGTCCGCTCATGAAAATGATAAGTAGTTTTAAAAAACAGAACAGGATAAAGCACATGGCAGCAGATAATATCGGGCCAATGGGAAAAGAAGGGGAATACTATTTGGCATTTCGCTTAAAAGAGCTGAGTAAAGCACAAAAAATAAAATTCATTCAGCAATTAAAAAAAATTGCGCCTACGATGGTGGATAAAGGTTCGGCAGAAATAAAAGAGAATGTAACAGTTGACAAGGCCGGCCTCTCAAGAGGTGCTACTATTACAACACAAAATTTATGAGTACCACTTTATAATACCCGCCTTACTTTCCTTAACACGAAATTTAACGATCTTACGAATAAGGGGTAATGGAAGCGGCTTATCCAACGGGAATTGAACAGATCCTCCTCCCGTTTTAAACTTCAACAATTCTTTTGCAAATGCCGCCATGGCCGATGGCATGGGATAGAAACCAATATGATTTTTAAAAATCGCAAAAGTAACGAGTATCTTCTGGTAATTGTAAGCCGGCATGCTCCATTTAAGTGCTTCAGTTGCACCGGGCGCTGCAGCACGGATACAGTCATGCATTTTCCATAATCTTTCCTGCACGGCTGGTGGCGCAGCGTTTATATATTCTTCAATGTTGGTGGGTTTTATTTTTTGGATCGGCATGGGTTATTTTTTTAAAAAAATACAATCTACAAAGTTTCCCGCACTTGTTCCACAAGCCTAGCGGAACCCCGGAGAATATGCAGAACTGCCGGGAAAGATAGAAATACATAAGGCCGGCAGGAGAATAAGCAACCAGCTAATGAAGGGTCTGCATGCATTTCTTTGCATGATAGGAAATTAAATAGTGAATGCCCAAAACAAAATAGAAAAAACAAAGCATAAATACAAGGGGCAGGCACTTCCCCATGATTAGATTACCGAAAAGGCGGGGGATGATATTGACCATTAACCATTCATCACATCCCTCTGCCTGGCAATAATAAAATTTATCAGTTCATCGAGGGATATGCCTGCACGCAGGCACGCATCATCAATTTCTTCCCTTGAAACATTGGCTGCAAATGATCTTTCCTTTAATCTTTTCTTAACCCCCTTCAGTTCCATTCCATCATAGCCGCCCGGGCGCATAAGCGAATAGGCATGTATCAATCCCGACAGTTCATCAAAGGCAAATAACATTTTACCCATTGTGGTAACCGGTTCCACACCAAAATGATTGGGGCCATGTGAAGCAATGGCATGAATGATATCCGGATCAATATTTCTTTGCTCCAGTTCTGCGATGATCTTTTTACAATGCAAGTCGGGCCATTGGTCCCAGTCGGCATCATGTAACAAACCTGTCATTTCCCATTGCCATTGGCCGGCTTCATCCAACTGTTCCCTTTCTGCAGCCCAGCACTTCATTAAGTGTGCCACTTGTTTCATGTGCAATTGCAAACGGGGATTGAGTACCCAATCCATGAATAAATTTTCTGCTGCTGTTCTTGATAAGGTATTGCCTTTTTTGGAGGGATCTCCAAAAACCGTTCTGTTCAAAAGTAAAGACATGGAGTTATTTTATGTAAACGTAAAATTTTTAACCGTTGTTGTCTTTTAACCGTCGTTAGCCTTCCCGGAATTATCGGGACAGGTATTGTTCGATATTATTTCTTAAACCCCACCATTCTATGCAAAACCTGCGGGTCATACTCCTGCCCTTCCTTAAATACTTTCCATACTTTGCGAACATTGCGTATTTCGGTCGTAGGGTTGTCATCAAGTAGGATCAGGTCGGCATGCTTGCCGGCGCGGATTGTGCCGTAGTCTTTATCCATATGCATAACAAAGGCCGGATTAATGGTAGCTGATTGCAGGGCTTCCCAGGTAGAGAGACCGGCCTGTACATAGAGTTCCAGCTCGCGAGCCACACTATAACCAGGGAAACCCATGTCGGTGCCGGCAACGATAACGATGCCTTTATCACGCATGGCTTTTACGAGGTTCAGCATGCTTTGAAATCGTGGCTTATTGGCCCTTGCCTGGGAATCGGGCATACCCGTATTACTGAATAATGTTTGCAGCGGCAGGGGCAGGTTATAATAATTGGGCTCCATGTCAAGGATATTATCCGACGTAGAGCGGAAGATCATTTCAAACACACCCATGGTGGGATCGATCACGGTCTTGTGCTGTTTTAAAAATTCCAGTGCAGCGATATTTGTTGAATCAGACAGGTCGATCGACTTGTCTTTATTCTTTTTCATCATACCGTACACATACTGCATGTGGTTCACCTGGTCCATCCCCGAATCGATGCCCGCCTGGGTTGTCATGCCCTGCGGTATGTGCCCGGTAACGGTAAGGCCCAGACGATGTGCTTCGTCGCAAATAACCTTTACGATGGCAGGCTTGATGGAGCTGTAGATCTTTATTTGTACAAAGCCATTATCCTTGTACATATTTACAGCTTTGATGGCTTCTTCGGGAGTAGTGGCTCTTACAATACCTAATCCAAAGGCACCCGGACCGTCAATGATCCCTGCTTTCAATATCGTTGGGCCCACACCCTTGTGCGAATCAATGGCCGATTTAATGGAATTGATATAACCGAATTCATTGCCGCAATCCCGCACAGTGGTTACACCTGCTGCAAGATAGGCGGGCCCCCACTCTGCCTGCTCAAAATGCGCGTGCATGTCCCAGAGACCGGGGATGATGTATTTCCCTTCTGCATGGATGATTGTGGCTCCGGGAGGAATGGGCTCACCGGCAAATCCTACTGTTTTGATGAGACCGTTCTCCAGAATGATGACCGTAT
>JANYIM010000122.1 GCA_025362055.1 Bacteroidota bacterium | reverse complement strand
TAAAAAAAGACCGGCCCTGCACCGGACTTTTGGATATATGTATGTGATCGATGTTTTAATGGTAACGGGCCCCGCCGGTTTACTAATGAGTTTTTATGCCAATGGCGGAATATCTTCCCGCATTGCATTTGTGCTGCTTTCTATATTATGGATCAGTTGTACTGCGATCGCATTATATAAGGCGATAAAAAAAGATTTTAAAGCACACCGCATTTTTATGATACGGAGTTTTGCACTTACACTCTCCGCTGTTACGTTGAGGGTGTGGAAAGTATTGCTGGCTAATTTTACGGATGTGCCGCCGATGAATCGCTATCGAATTATCGCATGGTTGGGATGGACACTGAACCTGCTGGTTGCAGAACTGATCATTTACTATTATATTAAAACTAGAAAAAGGGGCTCATTAGTCAATTAATAATAACGTATTGTGCTAATTAATTTTCCAATAACTGCTAATTAACAGTAATTTGTTTTCAAAGAGCACAAAAAAATCCCGAGACTTTTGCGTCTTCTTTGTTAAAGACCTATTCCTTCCCATTAATTATCAATGGCGCACTCCCCTTTCCTCCCATCACGATCACTTTGGAATTGTTGCTTAATGCAATTTCCTTCATCGCCTTTATCTGCTCGTATTGCAATTGCTGATCAGTAAGACCCGTGTTGATGATGCGCTGGTAATCGGCGATACCTTGTGCCTCAACTCTCTTACGTTCTGCTTCCTGTTTTTCTTTTTGTAAAACGAATTCCATTTTCTTAGCGTCCTGTTCTGCATTTATTTTTGATTCGATGGATGCTTTTACAGAAGTAGGCAGGGAAATATTACGTACCATCAATTGTTCCAGCATGAGGCCACGTTTTTGAAAATCATCTTCAATGCTTTTATAGATACGTTGCTGAAACTCATCCCGTTTGGTACCAAATAGATCAATCGCCTGGTAGTACACGGCATTGTCGCGGATCTTGGTACGGGTAATGGGCCGCACGATCTTATCCCTGAAATCAATCCCCGTTTCTATTAATAACTTAGGCGCATCGGCAGCTACCACGCGGTATAGAACGGTGAGGTCAATGGTTACTTCAAGGCCATCACTGGTTAACACCCGTATAGCATCATCGCCTTCTTTCTGACCCTCGTCATTTACGCCACTCATAGTATAATTCTGTGTCTTAATGTCGAGCTTTTTGATTTCCAATAATGGATTTACCAAATGAAGCCCGCTGCTCAACACTTCATTTTGTATACTGCCGAATAATATTTTTACGCCGATCTCTCCGGGGTTTATTTGGATGATGCTGGAAAGAAGAATGCCTATCAAAATAAACAGCAGGCCAAGAACACGGCCCAGGTTTTTAAACCGCGTAAGGAGCGGGTTATTTTTAAGTACGGTAACGGAGATAATGATGACAATGATGCCTAGTATGATAAGGAACATAAAAATAAGTTTAGGGTGTAAGTTCAAGAAAACAAATGAGAAGATGTTAGGGCGTTATGCACATGACGGAGAAGCTGCAAGCCACAAGCTCCAGGGAAGAAGCCTGTAAATTTAAACAGCATTTGAGTCTTAAACCTTTTACAAGAATAAAAATTTGCCCCCTTACAGCTTGTCGCTAGGGCTAGTTATTCAGCATCAGCGGCATTACCAGCATCAACAATTCTTCATTCTCTTCCTGCTCGGTTGGTTTAATGATACCCGCCTTGGTGGCTGTGCTTAGTTCCATATTGATATCGCCGGTGTCGGCGCCGCCTAACATTTCAATCAAGAATTTTGCGTTGAAAGCGATCTGCAGGTCCTCGCCATCATACTGGCAGGCCATGCGCTCATTTCCCTCAAAACTAAAATCAACATCCTGTGCTGCCAGTTGTAACTCGCTGCCGCTGATGTTTAACGCTACCTGGTTGGTGCTTTTATTACTGAATACACTTACCCTGCGGAGTGCATTTTGAAAATCATGTTTGTTGACGGTCATTTTATACGGATTGTCCAATGGTATCACCACTTTATAATCCGGGAAGCGTGCGTCGATGAGCCGGCATACCAGTTCAGTACCGCCGTGCGACACAAATAAATGGTTGCTGTTATAAGAGATATTCAGTTCATCTTCATTATCGGGCAATGCATTCTTTAAAAGTGTCAATGGTTTCTTGGGAACGATAAAAGAATCTTTTTTGGGACAGCTTACATCTTTGCGGGTATAACGTACCAGCCTATGTGCATCTGTTGCAACAAAAGTGATACCCTTTTTATCAAGCTCAAAGAATACACCGGTCATGGCGGGGCGCAGGTCGTCATTACTTACGGCAAACAATGCTTTGTTGATAGCTGTTACCAATGCAGAAGAACTCATGGTAAAACTATTGGCATCATCAGGCGCAGGTTCTTTTGGAAAGTTATCGGGGTTTTCGCCCATTACCTTATACTTACCGTTATCGCTGGTGATCTCAACAGCAAAGTTCTTATCTATATTAAAAGTGAGGGGCTGCTCTGCAATGTTTTTTAAAGAATCCATAATTATTTTTGCCGGGATACATACTTTTCCGCTGTCCTTAGCCTCAATATCCAGGTGTACTTTCATTACAGTCTCCAGGTCGGTGGCCACTACGGTGAGTTTATTCTTCTCAATTTCAAACAAAAAATCTTCCAGTATTGGTAAAACGGTATTGGCATTGATAACGCCGTTTATCTGTTGTAACTGTTTCAGCAAGGCCGATGAGGAAACGATGAACTTCATAATGATGTCTTTATTTGGCAAATATAAAATTAACAGCCCTAAATGTACGGGCAATTTTTAAACAATTTTCAGCGAACGTTCCGTAAATTGCTTTTACTTGTAAAATAAACCCTTAATTCATGTTTGATAAACTATTTGGCCGAGGAAAACGCCCAGCGGAACAGAGGCCCGGCATTAATTTTGGCCGGTACAGCGATAATAATAAGACGGTGGAAAAAGTAAACCGTTGGACCGATGCCGACAACCTGTACAAAGAAAAAAAATACCAGGAAAGCATTGATGCTTTTTTTGATTACCTGCGCGATGATGCTGCAGATAATGTGATCCTTGGTCGTAACGGGGCCGATTTTAATTTTCAAATTTACCAGGGCTCCAAAATTGTAAGGGGTACGGGCAATGCGGAGCATATGCAGGCTGAAGTGTCTCTTGCAAAAATGCCACAACCCTCTGTACCGGTGATGCGGAGGTTACTGGAACAAAATTTTTCGCTCTATTACAGCCGCTATTCTTTGGATGGTGACCGGCTTTGCATGCGATTCGACAGCGATATTGATACTGCCAATCCCAATAAACTGTATTATGCCCTAAAAGAGTTGGCTACCAGGGCCGATAAGCAGGATGACCTGCTGGTACAGGATTTCTCCTCTTTACAAACGCTGGATACGGAACATGTTGTTGCGATCCCTGATGAAGAAAAGGAAACCAAGTTCGCTTTTATGCAGAAATGGATCAGCGAGACCCTGCAATATGCTCAAACACTGGACGCAGAAAAATTCAGCGGCGGCATCGCCTATTTATTATTAACGCTATCCTTTAAAATAGATTACCTCATTTGTCCGGAAGGAACCCTGCAGGCAGAATTGGAAAAGATACCTATCCTGTATTTTACCAAGGATGAAAGGCCGTCGATGGATAAGAACAGCGATATGATCGACGCATTTCAAAAATTGCAGGCCAAGCCAAAGGAAGATTTTTTTAAAGGCCTGTTTCGCAATAAAAGCAGTTTTGCCATTGTTGCACCACAAAATCAAAAGACCATTGCCGATGCCATCGCCGGTGCTAATACTAATATGGTTTGGTACAGGGATAATAATTACCCCAAGATCGCCCAACAGATCTGTGAATACAGCATTTCTTATTGCCAGTATTCCTACAGTTTACCCAAACCAATGGCCGAGTTGTTTCAATTGTTCATGGAGGTGAATTACCCGGATTATTTTACATCACTGGGATTCCAGGATGAATATTATGACGGATCAAAGAATAAATTCAACAATGAAGCGATTATTACAATGATAAATAACATTCAATCTAACTGGAAAATAAAATATCCGAAACTGGATTTCAAAACAGTGAATCTGAAGTTTGATAGCATGGTGAATTTTAATTTCACGTATACGAATGAATTGGGAAATTTAAATTTTGACTCGAAATAATTTACCACAGAGTAGACAAAGGTTTTTTCACAAAGAACACAGAGTTCTTATTAAGTGTTTCTTTGTGGCCTCTGTGAAAAATCTCCGTGTTCTCTGTGGTTAAACATAAAATCATATAAACAAAGCAATGCCAACACAAGACATCATCGAAAAATACCAGGATGCCATCATCCAGATCGCTACACAAGGCGGTACCGGGACGGGCTTTTATGTTAAAGAATTTGACGTGATCGTTACCAATAACCACGTGGTAGATAATGCTGCAGAAGTAACGATACAGGGAAAAGTATTTCCCAAATCATTAAGTCGTGTATGGTACACCGATAGGAAACATGATCTTGCTTTTTTAGAACCGCCCGCAGGCGCAGCACTTGCCAATATCCAATTAGGCATGTATGAGGAAATGAAAGATGGTGACGAGATCGTTGCCATCGGGCATCCTTATGGATTGAACTATACTGCTACACAAGGCGTGATCAGCAAGGTAGATAGGATACGCGACGGATTAATATACATACAAATTGATGCAGCCATCAACCCAGGCAATAGCGGAGGGCCATTGGTAAACGATAAGGGACAGGTCATCGGGGTTAATTCTTTTATTATAAGGGGTGGGGATAATTTAGGATTTGCCTTGCCTGTAAATTACCTGCGTACGGCCTTACAGCTATATCAACCGAACAGGGGCGCTGCAACAACAAGATGCGCATCCTGCGATTTTTTAGTGACCGAAGCCAATATTGATTCCGGAAAATATTGCCCGAGTTGCGGCACCGAAGTAAAACTACCCGAAATGCCGGAGAAAGAAGTAGAACCCGTTGGTGTGGCAAAAACTATTGAAGCCGTTTTAAAAAGCCTGGGAAAAGATATTAAGCTGGCAAGGAATGGCCCTAATAACTGGGAAGTGGAAGAAGGGAGTGCAAAGATCAAGATCGCTTACAACACGGATAATTATTTTGTAGCCGGCGATGCATTCTTATGCCAGATGCCGAATAACGGGGCTAAGATAAAACCGCTTTATCAATTTTTACTGGAAGAGAATTATAAACTCAATGGCCTGGTGATAAGTTGTAACGGGCAGAATATTGTACTGAGCTGTATTTTATATGACCAGGATATGACGTTGGAGAACGGGAAGGAACAGTTTGAAAAACTATTTAAGAAGGCAGATGAATATGATGATATGTTGAAAAGGGATTTTGAGTGTATTGACAGATTGGTGGAGAAATAGTTTTACCACAAAGAGCAAAAAGGTATTGCACAAAGACTTTGTGTGCTTTGTGGTATAAAAACAAACTTTTTATTGATGCTTAAGCGGTTAAAATATATTATTACTATCCTGTTTTTTCTTTTCGGCGGAAAGCTGTTTTCTCAAACCACTCAAACTCTTTTCTATACAACCAAGGATGGCCTTCCATCCAATTCTGTTTACAGGTCGGTGTTGGATAGTCACGGCTTTTTATGGATCGCAACCGAGAATGGCCTTGCTAAGTTTGATGGAAAGAATTTTAAATCTTATACCACCGCCCAGGGCTTGCCGGATAATGAGATCACGGATCTTTTCATCGATAGCAACCAAACGATATGGGTAACACCATTTCGCAAAACACCTGCTTATTATAACCCGGTTAAAGATCGTTTTGAGAATGACGAGTCGGACCCTGAATTACAAAAAATAGAATTGGGCAATGCCAACAGGGGCAGTGTGTTGGAATATGGGGGAATTGCCTTTAGTAATAATCAGCGTAACTTTTTTATTTATAAGAATGGAAAAGTTCAGGTGTATAAAGGGCTTTTGAGTATTCTTAAAGGAACACCGGAAAAGGTCATTGAATACAAACCGGGTAATTATTTTTTAGTGTGCAGCGATTCTGTACGTGTATTTAGTAATAATAAGATAACGAAATCGTTTCCGCTGGACAATACCGCCATTTTCAACAGCGAATATTTTAATCATACACTTTATATCAGCGCCGGTAACCAGGTAAAAAAATATACGGTAACGGATGACGGCGATATAGTGCTGAAACAAAAAAAGGAATTCCCTTTTATCATCCGCATCTTTTGCAAAGCAGGTCAACACCTTGCTGTAACTACCTATAATGGTACTACCTACCCGATGGACACAGCGACCCTTGACCTAAAAGACCCCTTATTGTATAATGTTGCTGTACGGAATATCCTGGAAGATAAAAGCGGCAACACCTGGATATCAACAATTGATAAAGGCATTATAAAGATCCAGCAAAAAAGGATATCGTCTTATACCATCAACGACAAAATGTTGAATGACCAGATAGCACAGAACTTTAATTCACTTTTGGTAAGTAATAAAAAAATATTTGCAGGAAACAATTATGGCGAAGTGCTGGTGTATGACGGTGTGTATGATATTAAAAAGATATCGCTTAGCAAAGAAAAGAACATGGATGGTACTGTAAGAAAAATAATTGAACTCAAAAACGATATCTATGTGGCTTGCCAAACGGGCTCTTTTATAATTGATAAAAAGACCTACCAGGTACTGCGCCGATTTGAAGGCCTGGATAACTTTTCGACAAAGGCTGCCTTTTTATTGAACGATTCTGTTTTACTGCTGGGCAACCATGTGCTGGTAAAAAAATACAATATCAAAAAAAACGAGATCACAGAAAGCGTTGTTAAAAGAGTTACGGCACTTGGCATGGGCCTCAATAAAAATATATACATAGGGTCAAATGATGGCTTATACCGCTGGGATAAGGATTCCCTCTTTTACTTTGGTAAACAATACAAAGCTTTAAGTTACCGTGTAAATACAATTTGTACAACTACCGAAGGGCTGGTATGGGTTGGCCTTGGCTCAGATTCCTTGTTAATATTAAAAAACGATTCGCTAATAAGGGCCATTGCCCTGGGTGATGTCATCCCGGGTAATGTCTGTAAATCTTTGTACAGTAATAAACCGGGTGAGATATGGCTGGGGACCAACAAGGGGTTGAATAAAATTGAATACCAGGTTAAAGGGAATGCGGTGACCAGTGTCAATACTTTCTTTGGTGTATCTGACGGACTTATCGGGGAACAGGTCAATGACATCACTATCAATAATGATACGGTATATGTTGCCACTTCAGGCGGGATCAGTTTTTTGCCGGCTAACTTGCGCTTACCCGTAGCCGATATTACCACCTTTATTACCAGGGTCTCTGTTGATGGTAAAGACACATTGGTACTTGACAGTTATTCATTACCGTATGACAAGAATAATATCAGCATTGACTTTTCGGGTGTGGACCTTACCGGGTACTATCCCTTATTTGAGTATAATATTAATAACACTTCTTGGGTAAAACTGGATAAGAACAGTATTGAGCTGAGGCTGTTGTCGGGAAATTATAATATACAGATACGCGCCATTAAAAGAGACGGGACGCCTTCTTCCCAGTCTGCCAGCGTAAATATTTATATTAAAACACCATTTTGGAAGAGTGGTATCTTCTGGATCGTAGTGGTATTTGCGTTATTCATCGCCAGCATTTTCTTTTTACAAAGAAGTGGACGGCAAAAGCAAAAAAAGGCGGTTGAAAAAGTATTAACAGAAAAAAAACTGGGTGAGCTGGAAATGCAGGCGTTGAAAGCGCAGATCAACCCACACTTTGTTTTTAATTGCTTAAACTCTATCAAGGGATTTATTTATGATAAGGATTTTAAACAGGCCGATATCTACCTGGATAAATTTTCGGCCCTGCTGCGCAGCACATTGGACAATTCTACTTCTTCCATTATTTCATTACAGGATGAAGTAAACTATCTTGATAATTACCTGCAACTGGAAAAATTGCGCTTTGAGGATAAATTTGATTATTTCATTAATTTGGACAGTGACATTGACAGCAAGAACATATTTGTGCCGGCCATGTTATTGCAACCTTACGTGGAGAATGCGATCCGGCATGGCATTGGGCACCTTGAAAATAAAAAAGGGCTAATAACGATCAGTATAAAAAAAGAACCTGCAAATTTATTATGCGAGATAGAAGATAATGGCGTGGGCAGGGAAAAAGCCTTTGCTTTGCGCAATCAACTGCATACAGAATACCAGAGCCGGGGTATGCAACTATCCAAAAGAAGGGCCGAGTTGTATGGCATTGAACAGGATATTGTTGATAAAAAAAATTCAACCGGCCTTGCTACAGGAACAATAATTATTTTAAAGATACCGGTATCAAAAAATTAAATTGATCAATCATGGCGGCGCTCACTTGTATCATACTGGATGATGAACCCAAAAATGTTCAGCTGCTGAAAAATATGCTGACAACACATTGTCCGCAGGTACAGGTATTGGCAACAGAGAGTAATGCCGGTAAAGGGTTGGCATTGATAAAGGAATTGCACCCGCAATTATTACTGCTTGATATTGAAATGCCGCATATCAATGGTTTTGAAATGCTCAAGAAACTGGAGCCGGTGAATTTTGAAACGATCTTTGTTACCGCTTACAGTCATTATGCCATTGAAGCATTTGAACACCACGCCATTGGCTATCTTACTAAACCGATCAATACCGAAAAACTGATTGCCGCCATACAGGCTGCCACAGAACGGATAGAACAAAAATCCTTCAGTAAAAACCTTTTTTCACTGATAGAATCTTCTGCAAAACCGGTACCTGCACAAAAGATACCCCTCTCCACTACCAACGGCCTGGTGTTTGTAAAACTTGCCGATATCATGTATTGTGAAAGTAATGGTAACTATACTACGTTCTTTTTAGCAGAAGAGAACAAACCCATTTTGGTAAGCCGGCAATTGGGAGAGTATGAAAAATTGCTACCCGAAAGTGATTTTACAAGGATCCATGATAAGTATATCATCAACCTGTCGTACATCAAAGAATATATAAAAGGAAGTGGTGGCGATGTAGTGTTGGAGAATGGAAAAGAACTTCCAGTTGCATCGCGACGTAAAGAGGACTTTCTTTCGAGGTTTGAGAAATGGATCAAACGAAAATCTTAACATCCCCTCCGCCCCGTTCGGGGACGCTTATACAATCATCTTCCACACTTATACATTTTGGTAAAAAAGGCCGTTGAGAGACCGGATTTTTGTAAAAGATCAGCAGGCAATTTTTTTAAACTGCGACTGAATATTAAATGCATTTTATGAACAAACTGAAACTAGCATTGCTGCTGAGCCTGATAAGCCTCGGTGCAAAGAGCCAGGTAGGCCAGATACAACAAATAAAGATCGTAAGTTTTACGGTAAAAAATCAATTGCCTGCTGTTATAGACAATTGGAATAATGTTCCCGGATCATTATTGTTGGTTGCCCAAAAACCACCTACGATAAGGGTTGATGGCGTAAGGCTGGTGTTGCAGATAAGGAGTAATGGCGCCATGGTATGCGGCAATAATGCAGCCAATGGTATGCTGGTAGACAATTTTACGACAAGAACTTTTTCTGCTGCAGAGCTTACGGGCATATTATCCGGTTGCCATGATCTTAAAGACGGCACCTATAGCCTTTGTGCACAATTCTTTAATATTGATAAAGTAGCGATCAGTAATGAAGTGTGCAAAGAATTTACAGTAGAAACCCCGAAAGAAACAGACTATGCGCCTCCTACATTAATTACGCCCGATAATGGAAAGGAGTTTGCCTCAGCCGATATGATAAAGCCTGTAATGTTTCGCTGGACACCATTGGTACCAAAACCTCATGATCCGGTGACCTACCGGCTTCGGGTTTGGCAATTGATGCAGGGGCAGAACGGTACACAGGCAATGCGCTCTAATCAACCAATTGTTGTCAAAGATGTAGACAATATCACACAGGCGGTAGTAAACAATTTATATAACGGGCCTTGTAAACCTCCTTATCTCTGTGATTTTATCTGGAATGTACAGGCAATGAATCGGGAAGGCCATCCATTGGGAAGAAATGAAGGAACCAGCGAACCATATACTTTTAAAGTAAAAGAATCGGGTGAAATAAAACCTCCGGTCAATATTTTTCCCGAAAACAAAAAAAGCATAAGCCTAAATGACCTTAAAAAGCCCCTGACCTTTAAATGGAAACTGGTTGATCCTAATCAAACAGGGATAACATATAAGTTACGCGTATGGCAATTAATGCAGGGACAAAGCAGTAATGAGGTAATTAGTTCCAATACGCCGTTTTTTACAATCGACATAGATGGTAATGGTTCCGTTGACGCTCTTACAGACGGACTTTTAATGAAAACGATTACCGGCCCCTGCAAACCGCCATACCTGTGTGATTATGTTTGGAATGTACAGGCTTTAAACAAAGAAGGCCATTCAGTAGGGAGTAATAACGGAACCAGCGAACCAACAACATTTAGTGTACAAACACAATATATTATCCAGCTGGATTCCTTAAAAGTAAACTGTACCGCTACAGCTAACCAATATTCTTTTTCTATGATCATCACCAACCTTAACAGCAGTGTTGCTGAATTGGTGAGCGTTGGCATTAATAGCAGCGTTCCTCCAGGGGCAACAATGCCGGGCTTTACACCGGTTGCAGGAACAACGATCGCAGCCTCAGGTGGAACACTAACGGTAACGGGTATCATTAACTCAAGCCTGCCGCTGACCAATATTTGCATAAAGGCCAAGATCCAGAAACAGGGCGATCCGGGTAAGAATGCAGAGGATTATTTATGTGACAGTGTTAAACCCTGCAAGTGTGATGCCTGCGATGAAAAGAAGGTGAATATCAATATACCGCCATCTAATAATATTGTTATCAATGGCAATAATACCATAATGCTTAATCAACCTGTAACGATAACAACCACACCGCCCAAACTCGTAAAGAGCATCAAGGCTGAGCTGGTATATTTTGAATTTGTACCGGAGAGTGAAGATTGTTTGCCCTGTAACAAAGACAGTAAAACCTTTGGCAATTTCGACAACGGTACGCACGAACAGGCATGGAGCTATACGCCGCCAAAGAATTTCAGCAATACTGCCACACTTACTTCCACGATAACACTACCGCCAACGGTTAAGTGCTGTGATGCAACGATACGCTGGTGCATAAGGTACGTGGTAGCTTTTGATGATTGTACCACTTGTAACAAACTGGTATGTTATGAAAAGAAGAAAGAAGGTTGTGCAAAAGGAAACCCAATTCCCGACAAACAATAACAACTATAACAATGAAAAAATATATCAAGTATATAAGCCTTACTCTTTTTACCTTGCTTGTGTTGCAGGCCAGGTCACAGTTCTGTTGCCCTAAATTTACGCTGGGCGCGGATTTTCAACCCTGCGACACCACATGTAATGCCCCCGGCCCCAATGGCGGGGCAGGCGGAAACCCAAGTACAGGCCCGGCAATGCTAACAGCCTGTAAAAACCAATCACATATTTATACTGTTTATCCCAATCTTCCGGGTTTTACATTTACATGGACGGTTATAGGCGGAACGCCCACTTCTTTTATTGGCAACCCAAACACCATCACCTGGGGTAATTCATCACAGGGGTTTATACAGGTGATCATCAGTAATGCGAACGGAACCTGTCGCGACACGATCACGAGAAAGGTATGCCTGGTTGACGGGCCTGTTGCCTCTTTTACTTTTGCGCCCAATCCTGTTTGCTTTGCACCATCCTTTGTACAATTCACAAATACTTCTGTTGGCGGCAGCAGTTATTACTGGGATTTTGGAGACGGCAGCAGCTCTACTTTACAAAACCCAACACACGCTTATGTTTTACCGGGCTTTTATACAGTTATACTAACAGTATCTACTGCCAGCAGTGGGAGTGGTGGTGTAGCGCTTCCGCCGGAGAGAGATTGTAAATGCAGGGATACTGCGTCGGCAGTGATAACGGTGAGTAATCTAAAGGGTATTGATATTCACCTGGTTGATAGTTGCAAGAGAATGTTATGCAACGGCGATACTGTTAAATATTGTACCAACACAACAGGGTGTACCGGATTGAACTGGGTAGTGAATGGAGGTACGATCATCAGTGGCCAGGGAACAACCTGTATAACTGTAGTATGGAATCAACCAAGTACTTATCCAACTACCGTAACATTGAATGCAACCTGTCCGGGCACTTGTGGTAACTCCGCCACAATCTCTGTTCCGGTACTATATCCGAATTTGCCTATAATAGGGCCCAGCCCTGTTTGTTCCGGATCTACTACAAACTATTCGTTACCTGTATTGCCCGGCACTTTTTATAAATGGACGCTGAACGGTGGGGGAAATATCATTGGCGCAGACAGCAATATTAATTTCATCAATATAAACTGGACAGCACTGTCTGGTTCTTATATCATCACCTGTAAGTATCATAATCCTTACAGCGGTTGCAGTGGTACGTCAACACTAACGGTAACGATCATGCCAAAATTCATGATCATTGGCCTAAACCCTGTTTGTACATTACAACCAGTTAATTATTTTACTAATGGCCCGGTAAACCTGTGGACCTTTACGCCTCCAACAGGTTTTACCAATACACCCGTTGGAACCAACCAGCAAACAATGGTATGGGCGGTGCCCGGAAATTATGCCATAACGGCGACGCCACTGGTACCCGGCAATTTTTGCACGCCATCGGCCACTATTAATATTGTTGTGAACCCAACGCCGGTATTGAACCCTATTACAGGCCCCACGCTGGTTTGTCCTAATCAATTGATCACTTATTCGGTTACGAGCAATACACCCGGCGGGCAATTTGTTTGGACATTGGTATCGGGCACAGGAAATGTAAGTGGTTATGGACCCAACAATTCAAGCGCATCAGTGAATTTTACAGGTACTGGCCCATGGCAATTGCAAGCTACGCAAACAGTTAATAATTGTACCGGTTCAACTACGCTAAACATTAATGTGGTAGGGCCTCCTCCACCGATCACCATAACACCTCCGGGAAGTATTTGTTCGGGCGGAACAATAACGGCTTCTGTTACAGGTGTCGTTCCTCCCAGTGGTTATACCTGGAGTGCTACACCAGGTGCTGTACTTACAGGTGGGCAGGGAAGCACTTCTGCAACTTTTACGGTAAACAGCAATGCTACCATTACCATCAGCAGTTGTGGTGGAACCAGTACCATAAATGTAACAACAAACGCTGCAACAGTAACGATCACGCAAACAGGAAATATTTGTTCTGCCACACTCACGGCATCTCCCGGGGGAGGGACTTACAACTGGTTCTTAAATGGTAATCCTGTGGGCAGCGGTAATCCTTTCATTGCAAATCAAAATGGCACTTATGTAGTGCAGGCAACCTATACAGGCGGCTGCACGGCAAACAGCCAGATCATTGTTACCGGTATCACACCCGTTGTTGCGAATATCACCGCTACGGGAAGTTTATGCAATAGCGGAAGCGTAACATTACTGGCAGGCATACCCGCTAATTGTCCGGGTGCAGTATTCACATGGAGTAATGCTTTTGTAGGCAATCCCTTGGTTACAAATACCCCCGGTAACTATTTTGTAACAGTAAACTGCAGCAATGGTTGCAGTGCTGTTTCAAACATGATACCTGTTAGTGCTTGTCCCAATGGAAATGGTAACGGCAATGGTAATTGCATCAATGACCTGGTGATCAGCCCATCTAATTGTAACAACCCGGTTTCATTAACAACCAATATACCAACCGGTTGTTCATCCAATACTACCAACTGGTTTTATGGAGATGGATTTAGCAATACTACGGGTATCCATCTCTACAATAATATTGGAACTTATACAGTTCAGGCTGTAATGACCTGTGGTAATGGAACGGTGCATTGCGGCACACAAAATATAACTGTTCCTATGGTGGATTCATTCACCAGTATCATCAGCTGTAACCCTCCCACCGGATGGAAAGTACTGTTGCAGGATGCATCATTGTACCTGCCTGCTTATAGCGGTTATACTATTACTTGGTCAACAAGTTGTGGTAGTTTATCAGGCGTAAATATTCCCAATCCGATATTGACCATTCCAATCGGGTGTAATCCTACGGTAACACTAACCATTTCCAAGAATGGTTGTACGCTTACAAAATCATTTACGTTTAGCTTCCCTAATACAGCTTTTGTTATTAATGGGCCTTCTACTGTTTGCCAGAATGGGAATAATGTGTACAGCAGCAGTTATACAACGGGCATTCTCTCTTACAACTGGAATTTTGGAGATCTTACAACCGGTGTTACCAATCCTATAACACACGTATTTAATGGCACTCCGCCTAATCCAACCATTACACTTATTATTACGGATCAATATGCCTGTCAATTTACTGCCACAAAAAATATAACAGTAATTATCCCAAGGCTATTGACCATTACTCCTTCGCCGATAGTAAAGATCTGCCCGGATTGTACGCCACCGGTTACGTTAACAAGCAATCCGCTTACAGGGTTCACAGGATATCAATGGTATCATAATGGTTCAGCCATTGGCGGCGCAAACAGTGCTACTTACCAATTGTGCAATTTTGATGCATCGGGTAATTATTATGTGACGGCAAACGATGCACAGAATAATAATTGCCCGGTAATTTCTGATACGGTTAAAGTGGTTTACCTGCCCAAACCGGTCGCGGATATCCAGGGGCAAACAATTGTTTGCAGTCCCACCCCTTCGGCGAGCTTTAGTTTAACCAATAGTGTAAACGACCCCAACTGCACCTATTCGTGGACGGGAGTAGGCCCGGGTACAATTACCTACAACCCCAATAGCACTGTTTATAATCCATTTGTAACAGTATCCGCTTTAGGTAATTACCAGTTTATACTAACAGTAACGAATACACTAACTGGGTGTATAGCAAAAGACACTTTCTGTTTATTTGTTTATCAAAGCCCTACGGTCAATATTATTTGCCCAGCCGGCCCTTTGTGCGAAGGAACTCCTTACACTTTTACTGCCATGCCCTTCAATCCAAGTTTTGTGTATACCTGGAGCAATGGTGTCACTGGCCAAACAATGACAACGGCACAGGCAGGAACGTATACTGTTACCGTAACCAATCCAGTGAGCGGGTGCAGTGCAACGTCTTCATTCTGTACGATCAATGCAAGGCCCAATGTGAGTTTATTCCCACTGGGTTGTGATACTTTATGCTCTAAAGACACGCTTATAGTGCCTTTGCCGCTTGGCCCCGGCCAGAACTACCCCGGGCAGTATACGATACAGTGGTATGTTGACGGGAATCTCTATTATACCGGGCCCTTTCTGATCCTTTCCGGACTTGCCCTGGGCCAACACCAGATCTATATTGTAGTAACAAATATGTTAGGGTGCAGCAGTACATCGGCTAAATATTTTAACCTGTTCATAAAAAATTGTAGCGATTGCGATTGCAAGGGAAGTAAATGGGGAGATATTATAATGACGCAGGGAAATAATCCGCCGGTTAAACTGAAGTGTAATAATCCTTATACACTTACCTGTAACTTACCCTATACCATCAACGCATCTTTCATTTGCAAGGATACCAGCTGCCCGGGAAAAGTTACTTATGTTTTATATCCTCCATCGGGATCTCCTGTATCTGGTAATGTGCCGCTGAACTTTACACCGGTTGCGGGAGTATATGTTCTAACGCTGTACGGTTGGTGCGGCGGAAAAAAATGCGACAGCTGCACGATCGACCTTACGGTGAAATGCGATTGCGATTGCAAAGGAAGCAAGTGGGGCCCCATCAACGTAACAAAAGGAGACATTGCAGGCGGAGACAATAAGGTCAATGCAAATGTGGTGATCGGCAATCCGCTGGTTGTGAAGTGTAATGGTACTTATACACTCAACTGTAATCAGCCCTACACGGTCAATGCTTCTTATATCTGCAAGGACACGGCCTGCAACGGAAAAGTAACCTATTCCTTACAGCCCCCATCCGGTGGACCTCTTACAGGTAATTTGCCACTGACATTTACTCCTACTCAAAGTGGCGTATATGTATTAACGTTATATGGCTGGTGCGGTAATAAGATCTGTGACAGCTGTATCATTAAGTTCAATGTAAAATGCGACCCATGTAATTGTGATGGAAGCCATTGGGGCAATATCACCTTATCCGGAGGTATTCCGGACGATAATCCCACTGGCGCTGTAATAGGTAACCCAAATAATATCTCTTTAAGCTGCGGAAAAACCTATAAACTGGATTGCAACAAACCTTATACGTTCAACGCAAACTATATTTGTAAAGACAGTACCTGTAAAGGAAAAGTAACTTATAGTTTACAGCCGCCAACAGGCCCGGCCATTACAGGCAATGTAGCCGGAAGCTTTACACCAACACAGAACGGCACTTATGTGTTAACGTTATATGGCTGGTGCGGTAATAAGATATGCGACAGCTGTATCATTAAATTTACCGTAATATGCGAAGAGGCTTGTGACTGCAAAGGAAGCCACTGGGGTGAAATGAGCGTAAGTGACGGAAAGAACAAAGGGCCCCTTACCTGCAAAAAAGAATATCCCTGGAAATGTAAAGTACCATTCACCATTAATGCAACTTTCAATTGTGCAAAACCCAATTGTCCGGGTACGGTAACTTATACCCTCACGCCTCCATCAGGAACTCCCACTTCGGGAAATGTACCATTCACTTATACGCCCACGCAGTCGGGCACTTACACGGTACAGTTATTTGGTATGTGTGGTACAACGATTTGTGATACTTGTGTAGTGAAATTCATAGTGGATTGTCCAAAGGATACCAACTGCTGCAAACACAGTATTAAAATTGAAGCCGGGAATGTTACGTATACGCCAACGCCTAACTCAACGATTGCCGGTCAAACCTTTACAATCAGTGGTATGGCGGGCGTAAACCTGAGTGAGGTAAGGGCCGAAGTGATCAGCTATGACTTGAGCAGTAATTACAATAATGAATGTTTGGGTTGTAAAACCTTCCCTTTCACCTGGGCCAGTATCAACAGTGCAAATAATATCGGCGCTGTTCTACCAAAAATTACTTTATTTGGAGGAAATACAACAACGTTGTTCAATCCAACCGGCGCAGCGATGTACCAGAACCCACGTGAAGTGATATGGAACAATGGTTCTTTATTTACGATCACCGGGCCTGTGGGTATCAATTTTATTTTACCGCCACAACCGGTAATTGAATGTTGTGAATTAAAAGGAAAGATCTGTGTGAAGTTCACTTTCCGGGATGATCAATGTGCTGAATGCGAGGCTATCGTTTGTTTTGACGTGGTCATTAAGAAAAAATAAGATCCTATAAGTTTTATAAAACTGATTTTGTATGATGAGAAAAAAGGAAATATCCATCGCCTTCCTGGTCATGCTGCTTTCATCAAACGCATTTGCACAGGAAGCGCCCAAAAAATTTTCTGTCAGCGGCACTATGGGAATAAGTTATGAAGGCTATGGCTTAAGTCGCAGCCCTTCCGGCTGGCAGGGCTATTCGCCAAGAAAACCCTGGAACCAGGTGCGATTTAATTTTACGCCAACCTTTAAGTTCAGCAAGGATTTTTCGCTGCCCTTTAATTTTAATTTTGCCGCAAAGCCTACCAATTTTGCAGGGCCCTATGCTGGTATCATCAAGCAAAATTTTTCACAATACATAACCAACCCGATGAATAACTTTGGCGTTAATCCAAAATACAAATGGGCAGAGCTGCAATTGGGAACACAATATTTAAAATACTCAGAGTTGTCAACTGGCGATATCGGCATCTTTGGCGCAGGGTTTGATCTCCGGCCCAGAACCTGGCGCATTAAATTCTTTACAGGCACTTCCCAACAAGGCATCAATTATTTTGTTGGGCCACCAATAGTAACGGGAGCGTATAAGCGAAAAAATTGGATGTTCCAGTTTGGAAAAGAGCAGGAAGGAAAATACCTGGTTGCCTTTAATATTGCAAAAGGAAAAGATGTTCCGGCCTCTGCCACGCCACCGCCGGTTACTATTAAACCACAGGAGGGTTTTGTAATGAGCCTGGTAACCGAATGGTATATGAAGAAAGGCTGGTATGTTAAAGCAGAAGGTGCAAGATCCATTTTTACAAAAGACCTTACCACGCCCTTGGATTCATCCATCACAAGTGTTAAGCCATTTATTAATGCACATACATCTACTATAAAAGATTATGCGGTGGAGGGTTCAATTGGTAAAAAATCGAAGAACTTCGATATCGGCATCACATCAAAATACCTGGGGGCAGGATTTCAAACTACCGGCTACCCTTACCAGCAGCCAGACCGGCTAGATTATACCGTTAATGCCCGGTTCAATGCATGGCAAAAGAAGATCAATGTGGTAGCAAGTGTGGGGCAAAGGGTAAATAACGTGAGCAACACGGCACTAAAAGCAAAACAATTCATCGGCAACCTTAATTGGTTTACCCAATTCGATGATCACTGGAGCCTGAATGTGAACTATAATAATTTTGGATTTGAAACAGCCAGTGGCATCAATCCATTTGGCATAAAAAATGTAAGCAATGACCTGGGGGTCAATCCAACCTTTACCTGGAGTAATACCAGGATGAGCCATCTCGTTAGTATGAGTTACAGCTACAGCAAATACAATGAACGGGATGTGATCAGTGGAGCTACCACTTCCAATAATACCAATACGATATTGCTGACCTATGTACCCACATTCTTTACAAAAGAAGTTTCGCCCGATTTTAGCGTGCTGTATTTTTCCAATAGTGTTCCTGGCGTAAAGACCACTTTAACTACGATCAGCAGCGGCCTCAGTATGGCAGTAGCTAAAAAGAAGGTTCGCTTAAGAGGGCAATTACAATACACCATTGGTAAGCTAGACAGTTTCAGTACCAACAAAAATTTTATAGCCTCTTGTAATATTGATGTAAAGCTTAACAAAAAACTGACCTGGGCCACGTATATGACCACCAATTATTTTAAATACGGAAACGAAATTATGCCCAATGGCGCTAATTACCTGGAAAGTACCTTTAGAACCGGGTTTCAATACCGCTTTGAAGCAGGAGTAGGAAAATAAAAAAATATAAGTATGAAAAAATTATTCATTTTAATAATCGCCGGCTTTACAACAGCATCGGTTACCGCACAATTAAAAATAGACCTTGTGCTAAACTCCACACCTCCCGCCAACCTGAATGAATGGGTTAACCGGAGAGAGGTATTGACTGCGCTGATCACCGGACAGCCGGGATTACCACCCGTACCTGTGAAAATAAAATCGGAGATAAAAACAACTGATGGTACAGTGATTGGCTACACAGACCTGGCAAGGTCAAACACTTTTACTGTTATATCCAGTGCTCCTACAATTTATACTGCTACTGAAGTGTTACCGATGGAGTTCATGGTGTTTACCGGTAAATACAAAACCTCCCTGCAAAGAACCGGCAAATTGCCTAGTGATAATTATTTTCTTTGTGTGCAGCTGGTAAGGCCGGCGGATCTTACACCGTTATCGCAACCCGTAGTTTGCAAAAACTTTTACCTGGCTGCAACACAGTTACCAATTTTGATGAAACCGTATGATAAAGAAGTGTTGGATGGAGAAATTGCGCAAACTGCCATTACTTTCCGCTGGACACCGGTGCTGCCGCGTACAACTTCAGTAGTAAGTTACCGGTTACAGGTATTCGAAATATTGGACAAGCAATCCCCGATGCAGGCACTGCGAAGCAATCAACCCCTGATTGATCAGCAAGTTATCGGCACTACGCAATATATCTGGCGGCCGCAGCTATCATTTGTGGCCGACTTTACTGAAAACCAGAATCAAGGAAGTATGCCAGATCATCATAATACGAAAATGATCAAGCCTGATCAGGACTCGGCCGCACAGAAAAACATCAATACCAGTGAAGCAGGATTGGGTTCAGGAAAAGATAATAAATCGGGCCAGAAGAATATTAATACAAGTGAGGATAATCTTGGAAGCGGTCATAACAAAATGTTCATATGGACCATACAAACATTGGATGATCACGGATTTCCGGTAACACAAACTGACGGAAACGGCGAAGCAAGAAGTGAGCCCACAATGTTTTCTGTGAAAATGAAAGCAAAAGAAAGGATGAATAGATAATTATTATTTTAATTTCCCCATGAAGACACGAAGCGCACAAGGTCATGTTAAAAACATTTTGTGATTTTTGTGCCTTTGTGGGATTTTTATTTTTAACTGATGGAGTGCAAACAATATTTTACCAAAGAACAAGCTCTGCAAAAAGCAAAGCAATATTGCGCCTACCAGGAGCGTTGCCACAGTGAAGTAAAGGAAAAACTCTACACTTTTGGTTTATATAAAAAGGAAGCGGAAGAATTGCTTTCACAATTAATAGAAGAAAATTATTTGAATGAAGAGCGCTTTGCCATTCAATTTGCCGGGGGGAGGTTCAGGATAAAACATTGGGGCAGGGTAAAAATAAAATATGAACTTAAACAAAAACAGGTGAGTGAATATTGTATTAAAAAAGCACTTGCAGCTATTGACCAAACGGATTACATAAAACAACTGCAAAAATTATTTGATCAAAAACTTACAACACTGAAAGCCGAGAAAAATGTTTTTATTAAAAAAAGAAAACTGCAGGATCATTTATTGCAGAAGGGGTTTGAAACTGATCTGGTAAGAGCATTGATCAATAAAATATGATGCAGACGAGATTGATTGATAATCATTTGGTACAGATCAGTAAATACCGGCCCGGATCCCCGCCATCCGCGTTTCTATTCCAATATGATACTTCACCGACCTCCATTTATTCACCGCCGTATCCATATCGCATATAAGTTCTTTCCTGCTGTATAAGTGTGGTGAAAAAATGCCGTTCCATCTTTTTTCATTTTTTTCTAACTGGTCAAGGCAAACCAGGCAGCGACTGAAAATGCTTATTGAAATAATATCCAGGAATTTTTTAACCTGATCTGGCGGATAGTTTGTTTGATATGCCGCTTCATACCCTTCTTTCAGTAATTCCATAAAAAGACGGCGGATATCACTGATCTTTTTAGTAGTTGTTATTAAAGTTGATATCCCGTCCCTGCAATCTTCATGCACATCAAAAATATCATTGCTTAATTGCATGAGCCCACCCAGCTTATACAACATATCTTCTTCTGATTTTTCCATAGGGTTGTCAAATGCAGTCCTGTACAACAGCAATGAAACGCCTCCCTTATTCAACGTGATGGATTTTATTTCATTATAACCAAGCCCCGGAACGGCCTGTTTTTTACTCTCCACTTGTGCCTTATATACACGGTACACCCAGCCAAGTGTTAATTGTGGGTCAGGAAGGTTTTGCAGTCCGGTTGTATACAGGTCCAGGAATAATTGTTGATTGGCATTACTGCCCTTCAGCTGATCCGGCTTTTCAATGAAATCCTTTAATGTTTCACTGCGGGGCCCCTGTTTGTCAAAAAAATCATCGAACAATCCGGTAGTGGCACCCTGGCAGGTACTGGCGAGGCGTTCTTTGTGTGTCATTTTTTGTCCCCGTAATGCACAAAAAGCTTCACCTAAGATAGCAGGTACAGCAAGTCCGTAATAATTGGTGATCTTTTTAAGGTCTGCCTTATCCAGGCTATCATCATTAGCCCTTTTGGCATTTTCGATCACAGGACCAATATGTTCTTTGATAAATTTTTTTTGCCTGCTGATATTATTAATGACCGCATATAACAGTTTAGGGGTGTTGAGTATGCGCCGGGCTTTTAACATGTAATTATTATTGGAATTAACCAAAACGAAAATAATAAACAAAAGACAGGCCGGGGAACAAAACTGCGAACTGGTTGATATACCAGTGTAACCAAATCGCTGAAACGCCCAGGCAGAGTAGGCACCACTTTATTTCTGTAATCTTTTTTTTATCACATCAACGAGGCCGCCAGCAGGCTTATCATCCATCAATTGCCAGAACATGATGCCGCCTAAATTTTTTTCACGAACGAATTTTACTTTTTCACCGATCGAACGTTCATCATCAAAGGTGGCAAATAATTTTTTTGCCTGACTGTATTGAAAAGGGGCTTTCGCTTTATTGTCCCAGTGATATTTGTATTCCAAACTATCAACGAAATAAGTTGAAAAATTCTTGTATGAAACACCTCTCAAAAATTTTCCGCTTTGATAAAGCCCATGGTTAGCACTATCTACATTTTCCCAAACCCTTGCATAGAATGCTGCACCTACGATCAGTTTATTAGATCGAACCTTTTTATTCAACAACCAGTTTACGCATTTTTCCGCTGATTCCTGGCCGGGCATATAATCTGCCAGCGGTGTATGGTGGCCAGTTACCGTACTGTATCCACCCACAAGGTCATAGGTCATAAGGTTAACAAAATCCACAAAGGGCATTACCGCCTTCCAATCAATGGATCGTTCCAGGTAATTGATAAAACCACCAGCCGCAAAACTGATCAGGTATTTATTACCCATTTCCTTTCGCAATGCTTTTACCAGTTCGGTGAAATTATTTTTATCGGTGCTGTCGAATTTATGGCCGGGATAACCTTCTATCGCAGGATATTCCCAATCCAGGTCGAGGCCATCGATATCATATTTTTTAAATAATTCCACGGTAGTTTTTGCGATCATATTTCGCTGCACTGCTGACGCAAAGAGTTCTGAACACGAAGCGCAACCACCCCAACCGCCAATGGATACCATGATCTTTAATTGCGGATGATCTTTTTTTAACAACACAAGTTTTTGCAGGTTCTGTTGTTGTTGTTCATCGCGAAAACCAAGGGTATCGTTCTGCAGTTTCAAAAAACTGTAAATGATATGGGTGAGTTGTTGAATGGGATACTTGCTGATCGAGTCTGCACTGCCGGTATAGTAAGCAATCACTTTATAGTGTTGCTGCTGGCCAAAAGAGACGAACTGTAAAAAAAGAAAACCGGCCAGTAATATTTTTTTCATAAAATGAAGATACGGCTGATTGGCATATATAAAATCCAGTGGGCTGTGCCGGGCTCGAACCAGCGACCCTCACGTTGTCGACGTGATGCTCTAAACCAACTGAGCTAACAGCCCTAAGAGAAGTAATTCTTAATTGCTCATCAAAATTCCGCACTCTTCGGATACCTCGGAAACGGTATCACATCCCTGATATTCCCCATGCCCGTTACAAACTGCACCAAACGCTCAAAGCCAAGCCCAAAGCCGGCGTGTGGACAAGCACCAAATTTTCTTGTATCAAGGTACCACCATAATTCTTCGGCAGGTATATGCATTTCCTGCATGCGCTGCATTAATTTATCAAGACGCTCCTCTCTTTGGGAACCGCCAACAATTTCGCCGATGCCTGGTGCTAAAATATCCATGGCAGCTACGGTCTTGCCGTCATCATTCTGACGCATATAAAAAGCCTTTATCTCTTTTGGGTAATCAGTAAGTATAACGGGCTTTTTAAAATGTTTTTCCACGAGGTAACGTTCATGTTCGCTTTGCAGGTCAACGCCCCACCCTTCAATTAAGTATTGAAATTTCTTTTTCTTATTATGATTGCTTTCTTTTAAAATAGTAATGGCATCGGTATAGGTTAAACGCTCAAAATCATTGTTCACTACAAAATTTAATTTATCCATCAATCCCATTTCTGCCCTCTCTGTTTGTGGTTTTTGTTTTTCTTCTTCTTCGAGGCGCTGTGTTAAAAATTCAAGATCCTCTTTATTATTATCCATTGCATGCCTGATCACATACTTAATGAATTCTTCAGCGAGATTCATATTATCTTCCAGGTCATTGAAAGCCACTTCGGGTTCTATCATCCAGAATTCGGCAAGATGCCTGGTGGTATTACTGTTCTCTGCGCGGAAAGTTGGGCCAAAAGTATAAATATCACTGAAGGCCATGGCTGCTAATTCGCCTTCTAATTGCCCGCTCACCGTAAGATTGGTCGCACGTCCAAAAAAATCTTCCTTGAAATTTATTGTACCATCCTCATTTTTTGGAGCAGTGCCATCCAAAGGCAATGTCGTTACCTTAAACATTTCCCCTGCTCCTTCTGCATCACTTGCGGTGATGATGGGTGTGTGCAGGTAAACGAATCCTTTGTCATTAAAGAATTTATGAATGGCATAAGCTAAGGCGTGGCGTATGCGAAACACTGCACCAAATGTATTGGTACGAAAACGCAGGTGAGCGATCTCTCTTAAGTATTCTAAACTCGGCCGATTCTTTATCTGCAATGGATATTTTTCACCATCACACTCACCCAGTATCTCTATTGAGGAAGCTTTGAGTTCAATTTTTTGTCCTTTGCCTAATGAAGGGATTATTTCACCAACAGCTTTGATGCAGGCGCCGGGGCTGATGCCTTTTAATGTAACATCATCCACCATACCCAATGCAACCATTACCTGTAAATTATTATTGGTACTGCCATCGTTCAGGGCTATGAACTGGTTATTACGGAAGCTACGCACCCATCCCATCACGGTGGTTTCGTAGTTGGCGCTATCGCTCGCTAATAATTCTTTTATCCTGGTTCTCTTATTGAACATATTTTACTTTTAATTCCTGCAAATATAATATAAGCCCGGTAAAGGGTTTCGAGCAAAGACTATTCGTGGCTTTGCGCCCCCTTTGCGCCTTTGCGTGAAACTCCAAAAAAACTTGCATTTTGTAAAAAAAGGCCTACTTTTGAGCCGGAACAGGCTGATAAGTTTATCCAATCATTCTCTTTATCAGGTAGTCATATTCCATCAATATAAATTCTCATTCACTATTTTTCAGATTTTAAGGTCCTTTTAGAAGCAATTATTTTCAACTTTTTATGTACGATATTTTACAACTGAACGACCTGCTCGTTCCTGAGTTGCTGGACATTGCAGAGCAACTTGACATTCCCAACGCAAAAAAACTAAACAAGCAGGACCTGGTTTACAGGATCCTCGACAAACAAGCCATTATGAACGCAGCCGCAAAAAACGAAGACGAAAAACCAAAACGTAAACGCATCGTAAAAACCTCTACTTCTAATTCTACGGAAGACGCTGAAGTGGTGCAGGAAGCCCCGTCGAAAAAAGAAGCCATCACAGCCAAAAATAAAAAACCGGAACCAGAAAGAAAACCCGTGAAGAAAGTTTTAGAAGACGATGATGACGTTCAGCCAATAACAGACGGGCAAAGCTCTATTCCGCCTGCCATTGCACAAATGTTGCAGGAAGAAGATGTGCAACAACCCGAAGTGCAGATGGAAGAATCATCGCAACAACAATCCAAACAATATCCGCAACGAAGAGAGCAACCCGCATTTAATATTGAATTTGACGTCGTTATATTAGGCGAAGGTGTTTTGGAAATGATGCCCGAT
>JANYIM010000152.1 GCA_025362055.1 Bacteroidota bacterium | reverse complement strand
AAAAAGGCAGCTAAAAAAGTTTTTATGCACCAGCTAATATTTTTTTTAAATGTAATGGCAACAACAATTGCAAGATACATATAGGCTATAAATAATGCACCATGCATCCAGCCAACAATTTTGACAGCTTCTGGTATTTTTAAAAAATATTTTATTGGCATTGCTATCAACAATAAAACCAAAAATGAAATACCTTCTGCAATACCAATCATTCTAAAACGCCGCAATAACTTTTGAAAAAAAATATTATTCATCCCCTATTATTTTATTCCTAGTAATCAATTACCTGCTCTTCCATTACTGTAGGTATTTTTCTAAACTCATATTGCTGGTTGCGAAGTTGTGGCTCAAAGCCGGCTTCCCTGATGGCTTGTTGTATACTTTTGCTGGTAAAGCGATGTGGGGCACCTGCTGCACTTACCACATTTTCTTCAATCATAATACTTCCAAAATCGTTGGCTCCAGCATTTAAGCATAACTGTGCAGTTTTTTTACCAACAGTAAGCCAGCTGGCCTGAATATTTTTTACATTTGGTAACATAATACGGCTCATCGCAATCATGCGAATATATTCTTCGGCAGTAGTTAAATTATGCACACCACGTATTTTTGCCAATAAGGTATCTACATCTTGAAAAGTCCAGGGAATAAATGCTATAAAACCTTTAGCTGTTTTTGGCTTGCGACTTTGTATTTCTCTTATTTTTACCAAATGTTCAAAGCGCTCGGTAATGGTTTCTACATGGCCAAACATCATTGTTGCACTTGTGGTAATATTAAGTTTGTGTGCTTCGTGCATTATGTCAAGCCACTCCTGGCTACCGCATTTTCCTTTACTGATAAGCCTTCTTACCCTGTCTGTTAAAATTTCCGCACCTGGTCCCGGCAAACTGTCCAAACCCGCTTCTTTCAATGCCTCTAAAACTTGCCGGTGCGTACTTTTTTCCAACTTGGTAATATGAGCAACTTCCGGTGGCCCCAGCGTGTGTAATTTGATATGGGGGTATAATTGTTTGAGTTGTGTAAAAAGATCAACATAAAAACTCAATCCCAATTCGGGATGATGCCCTCCCTGTAATAATAACTGGTCGCCTCCAAAGCGTATCGTTTCCTCAATCTTCTTTTTATAGGTTTCAATATCTGTGATGTAGGCATCGGCATGACCAGGAATGCGGTAGAAATTGCAAAACTTGCAGTTGGCGATGCAAACGTTGGTGGTATTTACATTGCGGTCAATCTGCCAGGTAACTTTTCCGTGGGGCACCTGTTGTTTTCGTAAGGTGTTGGCCACATACATCAATTCTGCCAAAGCGGCATTTTCAAAAAGATACATACCCTCTTCAACGGTCAGAAATTCAAAACTCAAAGCTTTTTGATACAGTTCATTCAATTCCATAAAAACCATTTGTGTAATAAACAACAAAAGTACATCCAATAGGTTGTAAATTCGAATAACTGCTGTATGAGAAAACTGTATTGGACCATATTACTGGTATTTGCTGCCTATATCTCACCTGCCCAGGAGATATTATCCCAGCCCGATGCAAAACTGATCACCCGTTTTCCATTCAAACAATATAGTGGTGGTGTAATGGTGATAAGGGCAAGATTTGCCGATATCCCGGATACGCTCAATTTTATACTGGATACCGGTAGTGGCGGCATTTCGCTCGATTCTTCTACCTGCATTGAGTTTAATATTCCTTTAAAACCTACCGATACAACCATTACCGGCATCGGGGGTATTCGCAAAGTGCCATTTGCATTTGACAAAGAATTACATCTCCCCGGACTTACCGTAAAACACCTCAATTTTCATGTAAATGATTATGATGTACTCAGCAGCGTTTATGGCGAAAAAGTAGATGGCATCATCGGGTATAGCTTTTTTAACCGGTATATAGTTAAGGTAGATTTCGATAGTAATATGGTGGAGGTTTACAGTCCTGGGAAGATGAGCTATCCCAACGGGGGAACCACATTGCACCCTGTTTTTACGGCTTTGCCAATACAATGGCTGCACATCAAGGACAAAAAGAAAACGGATTTTAATTTTTATTTTGATACCGGTGCCGGACTTTGTTTTTTAATGAGCGAACAATATGCACAGGATAGCGGTATCCTGTTGCATCGTCGTAAACCGGTGATAACACAGGCAGAAGGAATGGGGGGCAGGCTACAGATGCGGCTTACGGTAGTTAAAGAGGTTAAGCTGGGGCCATACCGATTCCGGGATGTGCCCACTTATTTATATGAGGACCTATACAATGTTACCTCTTATCCTTTTGTTGGAGGACTTGTTGGCAATGACCTGTTACGCAGGTTCAACCTAATACTTAATTATCCTAACCGCGAAATTCATCTTTTACCAAACAGTCATTTTAATGATTACTTCGATTATGCGTACACGGGACTTGGTATTTATTATATTAACGGCAAAATAATGATAGAAGATGTGGTTCCAGGTTCTCCGGCAGATATTGCCCAGCTTAAAACAGGAGATGAAATAATTTCTGTAAGTGGTAACCTTTCGCACAATATCCAAACTTATAAAAACCTGCTACAGGCACCCAATGAGGAAGTTAAAATAATCATCAGCCGCAATAACAAACTGATCGTGCTTAACATTAAAACGCTCAGTATTGAATAAACAGTTCACTACAGCATTACTCTCCTCCGTACATTTGCAACATGATCCATTTTGAAAGATTTATTTTACCCAACGGTTTGCGGGTATTGGTACATGAAGATAAAAGTACACCCATGGCGGTGGTAAATGTTTTATATGATGTGGGGGCAAGAGATGAGGATCCCAATAAAACTGGCTTTGCCCATTTGTTCGAACACCTGATGTTTGGCGGCAGCATTAATATCCCTGTTTATGATGAGCCCTTGCAACAGGCGGGCGGAGAGAACAATGCCTATACTACCAACGATCTCACAAATTATTATTGCCAGTTGCCGGCAGAAAACGTAGAGACTGCTTTTTGGCTCGAAAGCGACAGGATGCTGTCACTTGCTTTCGGTAAAAAAAGCCTGGAAGTACAACGTAAGGTAGTATGTGAAGAGTTCAAAGAGCATTATATCAATAAGCCTTATGGTGATGTATGGCATAAGATGAGAGAGCTGGCCTACACAATACATCCTTACCGGTGGATGACGATCGGCGCATCACTAAGTCATGTTGAGAACGCCACCCTGGAAGACGTAAAAGCCTTTTTCTTTAAGCACTATACACCCAGCAATGCCATTTTAGTGGTAGCCGGCAACGTTAGTCCTGAAAAAGTAAAGGCACTTGCTGAAAAATGGTTTGGCCCTATCCCTGCCGGTGAAAAATATGAAAGGAACCTTCCACAGGAACCAAAACAAACTGCAGCAAGAAGCTTGGAAGTAAAAGCCAATGTGCCATTAGACGCCTTATACAAATGCTGGCATATTTATTCCCGTACAGATATGCGGTATTATGTAGCCGACCTTGTTACAGATATATTAGGCGGCGGCGGCTCATCCAGGTTATACCAGGCGCTGGTAAAAGAAAAACAATTGTTCAGCAATATTGAATGTTATCATTTGGGTAGCACCGACACCGGCTTACTTACCATTGAAGGCAAATTAGTAAAGGGAGTGAACATGAAGGATGCCGAAGCAGCATTGAATGAAGAACTGAGTAAGTTGCAACAGGATGGCATAACACAAAAAGAATTGGATAAGGTGAAAAACAAAACAGAAAGCATGATCGCTTTTGAGGACATGAGCGTGATGAGCCGTGCTGCAAGTTTAGCCATGTATGAATTATTGGGCGATGCCAGCCTCATTAATGTGGAACTGCAAAGATACCAGGCAGTAACAGCAGCGCAACTGCAAACCGAAAGCAGGATAATCTTTGATGAAAAAAATTGCAATACATTATATTATTATTCAGATAATAAATAAAGATGGACAGAAAGATCGCCCCGCCAATAAAAGATGCAGTTGAATTTGACTTGCAGCTAAAACCCTATGAATATTTTACGCTGGATAATGGTGTTCCTGTATATACCATCAATGCAGGCACGCAGGATGTGTTGCAGGTAGAGCTGGTATTCTATGCCGGTAATTGGTTCGAGGATAAAAAATGTGTTGCATCGGCCACCAATTTTATGCTGAAGAACGGGACCAGTAAGAGAACGGCCTTTCAACTCAATGAGGATTTTGAATACTATGGGGCTTATTGCAGCAGGGCCTGTTATAATGAAACAGCGGTGATCAGTTTATCTATGCTTAGCAAATACCTTCCCAAATTATTACCCGTGGTGCAGGAAATGATCACTGATTCCATCTTCCCCGAAGAAGAATTAGCAGTGTACAAACAAAACAGCAAGCAAAGGCTGAGTGTAAGTTTACAAAAATGTGATTTTGTTGCAAACCGGCTGATAGATGCATATGTGTATGGTGAACAGCATCCTTATGGAACCTATACCAATGCAGCAGACATTGATGCATTGGATACGGCAATGCTCAAAAAATATTTTCAACAGTATTACCTGAATGGCAGCTGTGTGGTCTTTGCATCGGGAAAGATCCCTGCCAACCTGCAGGAACAACTCAATGCAAATTTTGGAAAACTTTCTATCAGCAAACCAACATTCAGTGTCGATAATATCTTAAGTAAACCCGTTAGCGAAAAAAAATATCGCATACAAAATGATCCCAATGGCGTACAGGGAGCCATTCGTATCGCAAGGCCATTCCCCAACCGTCATGACCCCGATTTCATGAAAGTGATGGTGCTGAATACTTTATTCGGCGGCTTCTTTGGTTCGAGGCTTATGAGTAATATCCGGGAAGACAAGGGCTATACGTATGGCATACACAGTTATGTGCAAAATCATTTGCAGCAAACCGCATGGATGATCAGTACTGAAGCCGGCAAGGATGTTTGCGAAGCAACGGTAGAAGAAGTGTATAAGGAAATGAAATTATTAAGAGAAGAGCCGGTGGGCGAAGAAGAGTTATCATTGGTGCGAAACTATTTGATGGGAACGATACTGGGTGACCTTGATGGCCCCTTCCAGATCATGGGTAGGTGGAAAAATCTAATACTGAATAATTTAGATGGTAATTATTTTTATGATTCCATCAAAACGATAAAACAAATATCTGCAGAAGAACTGTCAGCACTCGCAAAAAAATACCTTGTTCCGGAAGATTTTTATGAATTAGTTGTAATTTGATCACATGACCAAATGGTTTTTAAAAATACTGGTTTGTTCAGTTAATGTTTTCATCCTGGCTTATATCTTACCGGGGATATCCATCGTGGATTTTTTCACTGCCATCATGGTGGCTTTTGTATTATCCCTGCTCGATGCTGTTGTTAAACCTTTACTTATTTTACTGACCTTGCCTGCCACCATCCTTACACTGGGTTTATTCCTCTTTGTGATCAATGCCGGCATCATTTTACTGGATGCACATTTTGTGCATGGCTTTAAAGTGGATAGCTTCTGGTACGCTTTATTATTTGGAGCCTTGCTGTCTTTTTTTAATTCTGTTGTTCATAAGCGGGCGTTCCCGGAAAAAAATGCTAATAGGCAATAAGCAATAGGCAAAGGGGTTCTTTTGCAAATTGCCCATTGCCTATTTTCTTTTGTCAGTTCAGCATTATTGTATGATCATATTATATCGCTTCGCCTGCACTTTAATGATCTTTTCTACTTCTGTTTCTAATGTTGCATTGTTATTCTTTACAGCATTTTTAGCTTTCTCTGTTGCGATATAAGCTTCTCTTTGCGTATTCACTTTTTCAATTTCTTTTTGAACTGTACCGCGCTGCTCCTTTTTTTCGTCGATGATCTTCTGTAGTTCTGCGGTGCTTTTCTTTTGAAGGCTGTCGGGCAGGGTTTTCTTATCCAGTTTTTTAAGAAATTCTTCACCATCCATAACTCCATCCCTGTCTACCAGGTCCCAGCTTTTATTGTTATATAGTTTACCATTTCCTTTTACGGCCACTCTTTTTACCGCTGCAGATTTGTTGCTTGCAAAATTCAACTGATCAACCTCCGACTGCATGGCAAGTTTACCGGCACCGGCATAACCATAAGCGATATACGTAGTGTTCAGTTTATCATTCAATGAAAATAAAATACTGTCATACGGTGTAGGTATCTCCCGGATCTTTTCATCCTGGTTGATATTAGTAAAGCTTCCGTTTCCACATTCTGCACCAAGATCCCAGTGTTCCCTGATGCCCTGCATCCTGTCGCCGCAATAAATGGTATTTACAATAACACCTTTATTTTTTGCTTCTGTACATGCTTTTGTATAATGAATATCACCTTGTAAAAAATCCTCATTGCCTGCAATAAAGATCACTTTATAATTCAATGCAGAAGGATCCCAGGTAAGGTCTTTTATAGAAGTAAAGATCACGTGCCCACAAAATTCATCACCGCCGTTCGTAGTAAGGCCAAAAAGATTTTTTGATACCTGGTCGAGGTCGCCGGTAAACCCATTGATCTGTTTTACGTAACCTGCATTCACATCATTGGTACTTCTTCCGTATTCATACAGGGCAATTTCAATTTGCGGGGCTACTTTATTGCATTCTGCCTTTCCCATGGTGCTAACCATGTTCCAGAGTTGCGCCTTGGCCTGGTCAATGAGGCCGTCCATGCTGTTGCTTACGTCGAGTAGTATCGCTACCTGTATCTTAGGAGCCGCATTTACGGCAACATGCTTTTTATTGATCCTGGGGTGGGTAGTAAATGCTGTTAAAGAAAGCACCGTAAAAAATAAAACGACAACTGCAGCTGGTTTATACAATATCTTCATAATTGGTTGTTTTAAGTGGGATGCAGGCCACTGGTGGTTTGCACAACGCTTTTTACTGAAACGGGGATCATTAGTATTTAATTAACAAATCTGAATTGCCCGGGCTTAAGCCCGAGGCAATTCATTTAACTTCGCCAATAATTTATTCGCAGTACATCATGCAATTCGATAGAAAAGAGCTAAGCAACGATTCACTGGTCAGCATTTATAAAAGTCTGCTATTGCCAAGGATGATCGAAGAAAAGATGCTGGTCCTGCTTCGCCAGGGAAAGATCAGTAAATGGTTCAGTGGCATTGGGCAGGAAGCAATAGCTGTTGGTGCAACGATGGCTTTGCGGCCCGATGAATGGATAATGCCCCTGCACCGCAATCTCGGCGTGTTCACTTCGCGAAATATGCCATTAAGTAAATTATTCATGCAATGGCAGGGCAATAAGGAAGGGTATAGCAAGGGAAGGGAAAGAAGTTTTCATTTTGGATCAAAAGAACATCATATCTGCGGTATGATCTCACACCTCGGCCCGCAATTAGCGATCGCAGATGGCGTAGCACTCGCCTATAAATTAAAAAAAGAAAATAAGGTATCACTTGCGTTCACGGGCGATGGCGGTACCAGCGAAGGTGATTTTCATGAAGCATTGAATACTGCTGCAGTATGGGATCTTCCGGTAATATTCATTATTGAAAATAACGGCTATGGATTAAGCACACCGGTAAATGAACAGTATCGTTGCGGATCTTTGGTAGATAAAGCCAAAGGTTATGGGATGGAAGGCGTGCGCATTGATGGTAATAATATCCTGGAAGTATATGATACCATTAAGGGCGTAAGGGAATATTGCATTAAAAATCAAAAACCTTATTTGATCGAATGCATGACCTTTCGTATGCGGGGACACGAAGAAGCGAGTGGTACAAAATATGTACCCAAAGAGCTCTTTGAAGAATGGGGAGCAAGGGACCCCTTAAAAAATTATGAACGTTGGCTGATCGAAGAAAAAGTGATCAACGAAATAAATATTGCAGAGTTAAGAAATGAAACGAAGGATCATATTGAAGCAGAATTGAAACTCGGCAGCAATGCAAAGCCGCTGGTGGTTGATACGGAGGAGGAGTTAGGTGATATTTACGCAGGCTTGTCCCCATCCGCCAAAGGGGAGTTATTTGCGGATGTTACACCTGGTATCCACCATCCCGAAAAACGTTTTGTAGATGGTATCAAAGAAGCCCTTCATCAATCCATGCAAAAACATCCCAACTTAATTTTAATGGGACAGGACATTGCAGCATACGGAGGCGCATTTAAGATAACCGAAGGTTTTGTGAATGAATTTGGAAAAGAAAGGGTACGCAATACACCTTTATGTGAAAGTGCTATTGTAGGTGCTGCGTTGGGATTAAGTTTGGAAGGATACAAAAGCATGATGGAAATGCAGTTTGCCGATTTTGCTACGGTGGGTTTTAACCAGATCATCAATAACCTGGCGAAGATACACTACCGCTGGGGGCAAAACGCAGATGTGGTGATCCGCATGCCAACGGGCGGTGGCGTGGGTGCAGGCCCTTTTCACAGCCAGAGTAATGAAGCATGGTTTGTACATACGCCGGGATTGAAAGTGGTATATCCTTCCACGCCCATGGATGCAAAAGGATTATTGATCGCTGCCATCAATGACCCCAACCCTGTTTTGTATTTTGAACACAAGGCTTTGTACCGTAGTATCAGCGGCCTTGTGCCCGAGGAGTATTATGAAATTGAAATTGGCAAAGCAAGATTGGTCAGTGATGGGGATGATATCAGTATCGTTACTTATGGTGCCGGCGTGCACTGGGCAATGGACTATGCAAAGAACCACCCGGATATTTCTTTATATATTTTAGACCTGCGCAGTTTACTGCCATTGGATTATGATGCTATACGTGCAGCCGTTGCCGCTACCGGCAAGGTTTTATTATTGCATGAAGACACGCTTACTGGCGGTATTGGCGGAGATATTGCAGCATGGATCGCAGAACATTGTTTTGATCTGCTAGACGGGCCCGTGATGCGTTGCGCAAGCCTGGATTCGCCTATCCCTTTTAATTTGGAATTGGAGAAAAACTTTATGGCGTATAGCAGGCTGGGGGAAATGATCGACAAATTGATGAGTTATTAATATGATCACTCTACCTTCTTCATCTCGCCCCTGTTCTCATTATTGATGAACCATATTTTTGTCACCTTACCCTCCTTATCTACTTCAAATTCCAGTTGCCGGTCGCTGTCATCGGCATAAAAGAATTTGGTATTTGATTCGGGCTTTAATTCAATATCAGCTGCTTTGTTACGATGACGGTATAACTTCCCGTCTTTTTTGATCACTTCCAACGTTAAAAAAGCATTGTATTTTCCAACATAACGGTCAAGCAGAGACGGATCGATCGATACTTCAGTATGTACATAAGGTGTTTCAACCGGAAGCCCGAATACGATACTAGCCAGGCCATCTGCCACTACATCAGAAATGGAAAGCGTATTGGATAATTGAATATCGGTGTTCGCCAGCACAATCACACAAAGATCATCATTGGGGTAACGGCTGATATTGGTCAGGAATCCCGGGATACCCCCGTTGTGCCAGTTGCGGTAATGATTCTCCAGTGAATCTGTGATCATGCCATAACCATAGTTTCCCTTTCCGGGTGTGAACATTTTTTGTTTGGAAGCAGAAGAAAGGAGCGTTGTATCGTATAAGGAGCGGTCCCATTTATAAAGGTCTTCTGTTGTTGAATATAGAACGCCTGCACTGAAGGGCCATGCCATTGAAATAATAGCAGCCGGCTTAATAGTGTTCTTTTCCTTTGAATATCCGTTGGCATGCATGGGTATGATGGAATCCAACCGGTCAATACCCGTATTGTGCATATCCAGCACATCAAAAATATATTTCTGAAGATAGGAAGCATAAGATTGGCCACTTACTTTTTCAATGATGCATCCCAACAAAAAATATCCCGAATTGCTGTACTTGAATTTTGTACCGGGTGAATGCGTATAGGGCCTGTTCCTGAAAAAGGAGAGCATGGAATCCTTTGGCCAGGACAATGTTGCCACATTTTCAAATTCTTTTTGTTCTGTATAATCCGCAATGCCGGATGTATGGTTCAATAACATGTGGATGGTTACACTATCACCCTTGGGAAAATCCGGGAAGAATTTGCTGAGCTTATCGTTCAAATTTAATTTACCCAATTCGGCCAGTTGTAAAATACAGGTAGCGGTGAATTGTTTTGTGATAGAGCCAATGCGGAATTTTGTATCGGCAGTATTGGCAACATTCCATTCCCTGCTGGCCGGGCCATATCCTTTTTTCAATAATACTTTATCGTGTTGCATTACCAATACAGCGCCGGTGAATCCTTTTACATTCATTTGCGCCTGCATGTATTTTTCCAATGCCTTGGAGGTGTTTTTTTGGGCACTGGCTGCAAATGGGAAAAGCAGCAGTATGATAATTTTTTTCATGATAATTTTTATGTTTTTAATAATGTATCTAAACTATTCACCGGGATGATATTCTTTTTCAACATGTTTCAGCACATCTTCCTTATAAAACAATACATCTTTGAATTGCCCCTTTGCGTACATTTCCATTTGATCTGTAAAATGTTTGGAAGACGGATCACCGCTTTCGCCACCGGCGAGCAATGACCTTGCTTTTATACGTTTGCCGAATTCAACGGCGCAGATAAAACTATTACCATTTACGCCATATCGTTTTGTTGTTCCAGGAAAATATCGGCTTGCATAAGAAGGGAGCATTCCCCAGGTTGATGAAGCATAGCCAACCGGAATGCTGGGTTGGTCATCTTTATATTGCTGATCGATGTCTGATGAAATGCGCTGGTAACGGTTGATCTCTCCCCATGAAATATTCCACCTGCCATATTTTTTTTTCAGGTTGATAATCGTGCTAAGGAAATGGCCAAGCATGTCGTTATTTGCTTCGGCAGCAAAGGCTTTCACTTTTTCAACAAAACCAGCATCGCTGCCATCCACTGATGTTCTCGCGATAACAGGCAACAGGCTTTCACCCCATTCCACTGCCAGTGTAGTGGCTATTGAACTGTCGGATGTGCGAAAATTCCATTTCTTTAATACATTGATCGGTTCCATCATCACCGATGAATCTGCCGGCTTGAACTTAGTTTCATATGCACGTATCAACGCCGGCACCAGTATCTCAAAAGCGCTGAGGCGATTATCATAACCCGCAGCGATCACCCGGGCCATCGTATATGATGACCCGTTTTCCAATATCCTTACCGCGTTGATGCCCCGGAAGTTCTCCTCATCAGGCGCCATGTATGCAGGATAATCTTTTTTCAAAGGGCTATTTTTCCCTGCAGCAGTAAAGGGTGTGGAATTGCAGTTCTGCAGCCAGCCATTTTTTGGATTGATGATATGTATGGTCTGGTCCATGGTATGCAATCCCTTCCATTCCGTAGCGCTGGTGCTACCATCAACAGGTTCGTTCCAGTTATAGCTGGTATCCCTTACCGGTACCCTGTTGCCGTGCCAGTAAGCGATATTGCCTTCTGCATCGGCATAGACCGTGTTGTTGGAAATGTTCCCTAAAAGATCAAGCGTCTTTTTAAAATCAGCAAAGCTATTTGCCTTATCGCGCTGCCAGCATTGTATGAGGCCACTCATGAGGCGGTTATCGGCACGCACGCTTAGGTATTGGCCATTCTTTTTAGCCAATACCGGCCCATGGTGCGTGTATAGTGCAGTAATGTTTTTTGTTGCCATCGCATTGCCGCTCCAATACCTGAGCAATATTTTCTTTTCAACGATGGGCCTTTTTTTGCCGTCATATTCATATACCCATCCCTTCCCATTTTTGCTCATCTTTTCAATATAACTATCTGCGGCATCTACCTTGCTAGAAGTGTGCATCAATCCGCAGTGTTCATTGAATCCCTGGTAAACGAAAAATTGCCCCCAGGTAACAGCGCCATACACGTTCAATCCTTCTTCACTTACCATCTGTACTTCCGGCCTAAAATAAAAAGTAACGTGTGGGTTGATATATAAAATGCAATTACCCGACGCCGTTATTTTATAAGACAAGGCAAGGCCGTTGGAACCGGTAGGGTCTTCTTCTTTTTTTATTTCTGCCTGTTGCACATCGCTTATTGCCACTTGCTCATCATTGCGGGAATACAATTCCTTCAGATCCGTTGCATCAAGGCCTGCAGTATTAATGGCGCCGATACTCCCGTCGGTCCATAATAAAGGATACCATGGCTCAAAGTGTAGCAGCAATGCGGGTTTTGTATCAGGATGTTTGTAGAGGTAATAATTGATGCCATCTGCAAAGGCATCCAGTAATTTTTTTAACCAGGCCGGCGCTTTTTTATAATCTGCCATTGCATCGGATGAATCTATCACCATTCGTATCAGCAAGTCGTCGTATAAAGAAGAAATGCCTTTCACTTCACTCATCCTTCCCAGTTTTTCAACATAATTCATCTCCACCCGCTTAAAATCGTCTTCGCACTGTGCATACAATAAACCAAACACGGCATCAGCATCTGTTTTTCCATAGATATGCGGAATGCCCCAGTTATCGCGGATGATGGTGACGTTTTGCGACTCTGTTTGCCAGCGGCTGATCTCTTTTGAGGAAGGCTGTTGTGCAAAAAGGCTGGCAGGAATAAAAAATAATAAAAGAATTATCTTGCTCATGACAAAAATTAAATGCTACAGTCCGTTTATTTCTTTGCTTCAAATAATGTCCACGGATAAGCAGGCATATCCCTCAAATATTTTGCCTGCCACTTATACTCCGGATGCTTTGCAAAAAAATCAGCAGCGATAAAACTTTCACCGCAGGGATGGCCCATGTGCGCCCAGAACTTCATATCCTTCGCCAGCGCGGCGCTGGTGACCTTTCCTTGTACTGCTCCAACAGGATAATAAGGTCCCCACATATATTCCGGCGCACCTTTGGGATCAGTATCAATATGCCCACAGATCACACAACGGTTCTTTTCCTTCGCATTTTGTGTGGCGTCAAAATGATCTCCTTCCATTTGCTTACCCGTTTCAATGTCGATCTTACCCTTGTTATCATTTAAAAGTTTTTCAAAGCGAAGTTTACGCCCATTGGATGAATAGGTCATGTCGCCCACATTAAAATTGGTTTCCTCCTTTATAAGTTTTTCATCGCTCGGGAAATTAGAACCCACCATGGCAGTATCATGCGAACGCCATACTTTATAATTCTTTAATCCTAATTCCAGCTTGGCCACTTCGTTTGTTTTAGTATCGCCGATCAGCCAGTCATTGGCATAAGCGCCGTTATTATCCGTAGTGAATATCCGGATCACATCGTCGATACTGTTTGCATATTGCGCAGCCTTTCTCGCCCGCATGAACTCGGGTGTTTTTGTTGAATCAAAACCCATGAAGCCGGTAATGGTTGTTTCGGTGATGAGGATCCCGTTATCAGTGAGTAAAAAATCGTCACCACTGTGAATAAAGCCGGGATAACAATCCATTAAAATATGATTGCCTTTTTTAGGAACGATATCAGCCACTATATTCCATCTTTCGCCGATGATATAATCGATCCAGTTGTTGTGCCCCATCACGATCTTTCCATCAGTGGTATAACTGCCCGTTGCAATAAAAGCGCTGCAATTGCCGGGAGCTTTGTTTTCACCGCTGCCTGCTTTTAATTTTTCATCCAGCATCGGCACATAATACCAGGCAAATTCTATCCAGCCATTCAATGCAGTGATATCTGTCTTGTCATATTTTTTTCCCTTTGCCTGTAAGCCTTCTGCAATTCCCGCAATTTCCTGCTGGTATTCTGTATCTAATTTATTCCAGTAAAACCTTTCAGCGGCGCTGCGGTAAAAGTTCCAATCCTTCTTTGTTGCATTTTGCAGGTAATAATTCAGCATCTGCATGGAGGTATCAATTTCTTCTGCCAATAAATAGCCATGCTGATAGCCGATATCAGATGGTGACCCTTCGAGATGAAGGTACACCCAGCCGTTCTTATCTTCTCTCGAAGCTTTTGCAAGCCGGGAGTCTTTATCAGTTTTATTGGTGCATGATGTTATCAGCAGGGAAAGCAGCAGGACGAAGAACAAATTTTTTTTCATGATGAAATTATTTAAATAAGATATGTTACAAATAGCTCAACCATTTATTTTCTTTATGATTGCTTTTATACCTGTCGTACCACCTGCAGGGAAAGTATAATATAACGATAACGGTTATCCATACCAGGTATGTCATACCAAGATTTAGGCCGTAACCACTTGGCAGGCCATTGTCGAAATCGGATGGTTTAAATCCCTGGATAAAGATCAATGCTATTGCTCCCAAATGAATGAGGTATAGATGGCATAGATAATAGAACATGGGTACCCTGCCATATATTTTAATGACATTGGAAAAACGGCTTGCTATATTTTCGGTATATGCCAGGAAGAGCAGGGCAGGGCCCAATGTCATGGTAAGGTATAAAAGGGATGGCGGATACTTAGTGCAATTCAGAAAGGAGAGAAATGTAAACACTCCATCTGGTTGCGATGCCCAATGCGAATGATCACCATATATATTGCTGAAACGAAGCGCAAGGAATAACACAATTACGGATAACCCAAGAGTGGCCAATATTTTTTTTCTTTTTGTAACATCAAAACCCGTTGAATAGAGTTTACCTAAACAATAGCCCAATGCCATCACACCAACCCATGGTATGATGGGATACATTACAAAAATATTTACCCCGCCAAATGTTGCATCTCCTTGTTCGTGTAGCAGCTTCCATCCAAAAGCGCCCATAGTATCGCCCTGAACGTGTACGGTGTCAAATGCATTGTGCCCGCATACTAATAATAAGCCAATAACAAGAATAGCATTAAATGGAAGCCATATCAAACCAGACAGGACAACCATGCTTATTCCCAACGCCCATATTACCAAGAGGCCAAAATGATGAATGTCGAGCTGAAAACTCCAGCCAAATCCTATGATGGTGAGTTCGAGAAAGATCAGCCAGAGTCCTCTTGTCAATAAGAAGATGGACAATTCTTTTTTGGTTTTTCTTTGCCCGGCAATAAACGCTGAGGTGCCCGATAGGAACATGAATACCGGTGCACAGAAATGTGTGATCCAGCGGGTGAGGAACAGCGGCACTGTTGTTTTTGTAAGGTCGGTGGGATCGATGAAATTAGGGTTTGCGTGAAAAAAATCACGTACATGATCCAATGCCATGATAACCATCACCAATCCGCGAAGCAGGTCAATGGATTGAATGCGGGGTTTGTTTAGAGTAAGTGTGTTCACAGTGTTGATTTAAGCAGTTATTATATTCCTCTAATCTAAAGTTTTATTTCGGGCTATGCAATAACGGGTACGACTATTTGGGCATATTAGCTGCAAAAAGCCGAAGAAAATTCTCCCCCAGTATTTTACGGATATCTTTTTTACTGTATCCTCTTTTTAAAAGTTCCCGGGTGATCAGCGGCATGTTGGTTACATCATCCAGTTCCTGTGGTAATGAATTCACGCCGTCAAAATCGCTTCCTAATCCAACGTGGTCAACGCCAATGAGCTTTACAATATAATCCAGGTGATCCAATAACATAGATAACGGAGGCCGCATGGCCTTTACCTCATCAGCATATTTTTCAAAAAGATAGGTATCGCTGAAATAAGGTTCCGGGTTCAGTTTCAGCAGGGAATCCCGCTCTCTCTTGTGGCGCAACTCAAATTCATCACTACGCCTGAAAAAATTACTGTCGATGAAACCGGAAAAGAAATTAAGATGGATAACGCCACCGTTCTTACCAACGGCAAGGATCTGGTCGTCTTTTAAATTCCTCCGGAACGGACAAAGCGTGTATGCACAACTGTGAGAAACGATAATAGGTTTTGTAGAAGTATTGATGGCATCCCAGAATGTTTGTTCACCTACGTGCGAGAGATCTACCATCATACCCAATTGATTCATCCTTTTTACAACCTGCTTTCCAAAATCAGTCAAACCTTTGTGTTTTAACGAATCACCGCGGGTGCTTTCATCCAACGCCGATGTTGCCCAATCAGTAGAATTATTCCAGGTAAGCGTCATATACCGCACGCCCTTTTTATAAAATGTATCCAGTTTATTAAGATCATTTTCTATCATGTGCCCGCCTTCTACGCCAAACATGGCGGCTAATTTTTTTTCTTTAACAGCTTG
>JANYIM010000102.1 GCA_025362055.1 Bacteroidota bacterium | reverse complement strand
TAGATGGGAACAGGGTTGGTTATTTTTCTGAAGAAATAAAAACGGAACTGATCAACCGGATCAATACTGTAATTGAATCACTGAATAAACTAATGAAATCCTTAAATGGCAAACCTTAACCTCAACCTTAACCTTTAATGCCCCCCATCATACAGGTAAATGATCTCTGCAAAAGTTACACCATCTCTCACGAAGGCAGAGAAACTTATACTGCCTTACGTGATGTAATGGCGCAAAAAGCAAAAAGATTTTTTTCTTTTCCCAGGTGGAACTCAAAGACCATTGTTACCAAAGAAGATTTTTGGGCCTTAAAGGATATCAGCTTTAAAATAGAGCAGGGAGAAAGGGTAGGGATCATTGGAAGGAATGGTGCAGGTAAAAGTACTTTACTAAAAATACTATCAAGAATTACGGAACCTACATCCGGTACAATAAAGATCAGGGGAAGGGTTGCTTCCTTATTGGAAGTTGGTACAGGGTTTCATCCGGAATTAACGGGACGCGAAAATATTTATTTGAACGGCGCCATCCTGGGCATGAGCCGCGCGGAAATAAAAAAGCATTTTGATGCGATCGTGGATTTTGCCGAGATAGAAATTTTTTTGGATACTCCTGTTAAGCGATACAGCAGTGGTATGTATGTTAGGCTTGCATTTGCCGTTGCTGCGCATTTGGAACCTGAAATATTGATAATAGATGAAGTGCTGGCTGTTGGTGATGCACAGTTTCAAAAGAAATGCCTGGGCAAGATGGAAGATGTAAGTAAGAATGAAGGGAGAACTGTTTTGTTTGTAAGCCACAATATGCTTGCAATCAAATCCCTTTGCAGTTCGGGCTTATTGATGGAAAAAGGCAGGCTTGAAAATAGTGGGGCAATTGAATCCATTATCGACCAGTATATGTCTGCCGATAATCAGCGTATCAATTCATTTGTCAGCATAGAAAAATCCTACAACGGATTTTGTATTCATAGTGTAAAGGTTTCAGATAACGGTATAAACGGTGTTTTTAATATAGAAGAAGACCTTGTCTTTGAAATAAAAGTTTCGGGCGAAAAAGATTACCAGGCAATAAATATCAACCTGTTCTTCAACACCACTGACGGGATAACCGTTTTTGCCGCTTGTTCACCTGCTGAACATTTTGCCAAAGGCGACTATACTTTCACCTGTGTTATTCCTGCAAATACGTTAAATGACAATGATTATATAATTGACCTGATGGTAGTGGAGAATGGGCCTAAAATATTGCATCACCTGAAAGAGATAATTTTTATTGAAGGCGTTGAAGAGAAAAGGGAAGGCGCCTGGTTAGGGAAATTCCCCGGTCTCATGAGGCCGAATTTTAAATGGAAGAAAAACAGATCCTGATGAAAAGCTTTAAGGCAGCATTAGCAAAAAAAATACAACAGTCTTCCAATAATAATTTTGGGATCGAAAATTTTGATGAATACCGGTATGGGGAATTTTCTTCTTCAGCCGATATCGCCCCATCTTTTATCGGGTCGGTTAAAAATGTGGTAAAAAAGATCATCGGCCATGAAAACTCCAGGGCAAAAAAATTCGGGGCAGACCTTGTAGATAAGTATGGCGACCGGTTAGAGAAAATGTTTGTGGATTTAAATACCGAAAGCTGCGACTTATTGGTAGAACTGGTGGCTTACAGGATACTGGGGTATAAAAAAATAAAATTACAGAGAAATAACGATGCCTATTGGAAGGCCATAAAACTGGCAGCATCTTTAGCAGACCCTAATGACAGGTATGACCGGCAATTCATGCATTTTGTATTTGAGAAATTCGATCTTGTGCCAGCGGGTTATGACCTCCGCCTGTATTTTTCTACCATCGGTATCGCAATTGATTTTATCATTGAACAGTATGCACTTAAAATAAATGACAAAAAAATTGTGTTCGTTGAAAAAGGAGATATTGTGCTGGATATCGGGGGATGCTGGGCAGACACCGCTTTATATTTTGCCCACCAGGCCGGGGAACAGGGAAAAGTATATTCCTTTGAATTTATTCCTGATAATATCAGTTTGTTCAATGTAAATACCTCCCTGAACCCAACAATAAAAAACAGGATCCAATTAGTAGAGAACCCGGTATCAGATAAAACCGGCGATATCATTTACTTTAAGGATAATGGCCCCGGCAGTAAAATTGAATTCGAACCTTTTGAAGATCAGACCGGGCTTACCACTACTGTTTCAATAGATGATTTTGTAAATGCAAATAACATCCATTGCGTTGATTTTATTAAAATGGATATTGAAGGAGCCGAACCTGTTGCTTTAAAAGGAGCCATTGAAACCATCAAAAAATTCAGGCCTAAATTAGCGATCGCTACCTATCACAGCATGAACGATTTTGTTAACATACCTAACTGGATATCGGACCTGGGCCTGGATTATGAAATATTCCTGGGGCACTATACCATTCATTCAGAAGAAACAATTTGTTTTGCAAAACCAAGGAGTAAATAATGCCGATCAATGTCACGCAAACATATCTCCCCCCTTTTGAAGAATACATCGCTATTCTAAAAAGGGCCTGGGATAATAAATGGATCACCAACAATGGCGAACTGTTGCAGGAACTGGAGCAAAAATTAAAAGAATTGCACCATACTGATCACCTGCTGTTTTGCAGTAATGGCACGATCGTGTTGCAATTGGCATTAAAGGCTTTGCAAATAACAAAAGAAGTAATAACTACCCCATTTTCTTATGTTGCCACTGCCAACGCGGTTTTGTGGGAGGGCTGTACACCCGTGTTTGTTGATATTGAACCAACAACATTTTGCATAGATGCCGGCAAAATTGAAGCGGCCATTACGAAAGACACCCAAGCCATCCTGGCCACACATGTTTATGGTTTCCCCTGTAATGTAGAAAAGATAGAAGCCATTGCCCGGCAACATAATCTTAAAGTGATCTACGATGCTGCTCACGCTTTCGGTTGTACGTATAAGGGAAGATCACTCCTTAATTTTGGAGATATCAGTACCTGTAGTTTTCATGCTACAAAGGTCTTTCATACGGTAGAGGGTGGATGCATCGTTTCAAATAGCAAGGAAATGAATGATAAGCTATTCCTCTACAGGAGTTTTGGCCATATCGGGGATGATTATCATTCAATTGGAATAAATGCCAAGAACTCCGAGTTTCATGCAGCGATGGGGCTTGCTATCCTGCCAAAACTTCCTTCGATCATCAAGGCAAGAAAGGAAATATTCAATATATACAATACTATTTTACCGTCATCTTTGCAACGCCCGTCCAATGCCATCGAAGCATTTGAATATAATTATGCCTATTACCCGGTACTCTTTGAAACGGAAAAAGCACTTTTAAAAACGAGGGCCGAATTAATGCAGCATGATATCAATACCCGTAGATATTTTTATCCTTCTTTGAATAACCTTTCACAGGTAACAGGCATAAAAGCTTATTGCCCGGTATCAGAAGACCTGAGTTCAAGAGTACTTTGCCTGCCGCTTTACCCCGGGCTCACGGAAAAAGAGCTGGAAAAAATAAACGAGGTCATTACAAAATCACTGGCATGAAGGTAGCGATCATGCAACCTTACCTGTTCCCGTACATCGGCTATTTTCAATTGATGAATGCAGTTGATGAGTTTGTGGTCTATGATAATATACAGTTCTCAAAAAAAGGATGGGTTAACAGGAACAGGATACTGGATAACGGTGCAGCTGTTTATATAACTGCCCCGCTGAAAAAAGATTCGGACTACCTTGATATAAAAGACAGGTGGTTAGCAGGGACCTGGACTACTGAAAGAAAGAAGCTGCTGAACAGGGTAACAGCGTCTTACAAAAAATCCCCCTGTTTTGAAATTGTTTATCCTGTCATTGAAAAATGCATCTTACCCGATGAGATGAATTTATTTGAATTCATTTTTAATTCCCTGACCCAGCTTAAAGGATATCTAGAGATACCTGCTCCTTTTGTCATATCATCTTCCATTGAAATTGACCATACGTTAAAGGCCGAAGAAAAAGTTATCAGCATATGCAAAGCAAGAAAAGCGAAGGCCTATGTAAATCCTGTTGGCGGGGTTGAACTGTATGATAAAGATGATTTTAAAAAAGAAGGGATCGACCTGCAGTTCCTGCGAACAAATGATATCAGCTATCCGCAGTTCAACAATGCATTTGTGCCTTCCTTATCAATAATTGATGTACTGATGTTCAATTCAAAGGATGCGGTCAAGGATATCTTGAACAGCAGTTTTACATTATTTTAATAGTACTTGTATGTTTAAATGGGAAAAAATGGGAAGGGTGTTTAACCCAACCGCAATAACAGGCATCCCATGGCTTAAAGAGTTTGCCCAGGCGCCAGCAACACTGGTCTTTGATGATTTTGTGAGGATATACTTTGCGTGTCGCCCTCCCCGTGACCCTGTTACCGGGCAATATGTGAGCTACACGGCCTATGTGGACGTTAAGCGGGATAATTTTTTGGAGATAATAGGCTTTTCTGAAAAGCCGATCTTTGAACTGGGTGCACCCGGTACATTTGACGAATTTGGGACCTACCCAACTTCTGTACTTCGGCATAATGACGAATTGGTTGCGTACTTCGGCGGTTGGACAAGGTGTAGCAGTGTTCCATTTACAGTTGGTATTGGTAAGGCATATAGTTCCGATGAAGGAAAAACATTTCAAAAAACAGGAAAGGGCGGGCCCATCATCTCCTATACTCCCGATGAACCCTTTATCATTAGTGGCCCTAAGATCCGCAGATTCAATGACACCTGGTATTTGTTTTACATTGCCGGCAAAAAATGGGTGCTGGACAACGGGAAACCAGAACCTGTATATAGGATCAGGTTGGCTACTTCGCCGGATGGGATCAACTGGACCAAACATGGAAAGGACCTCATTGAAACAAAAGCGGAAGCCGATGAAGCACAGGCCAGCCCGGATGTAATATGCTGGAACGGAAAATATCATATGTTCTTTTGTTACAGGCACAGCACTGACTATCGTGAAAATCAGAGAGGTTATAAGATCGGGTATGCGTATTCGTTAGACCTTATCAACTGGACAAGGGATGACGAAAATGTTGGGATCGGTATTTCAGCGACCGGTGATTTTGATAATGAATCGATTGCTTATCCGCACGTATTTGAGTTGGATGGTAATTTACATATGCTTTACCTGGGCAACCAGGTAGGGCGTTTTGGTTTTGGCTGGGCCAGGTTAAATAATTAAATAAAAGCAGCATCTTGAAGTGGAAAAAACTGGGGAAGCTATTTGACCCCACTGAACATACATTGGCGGATAATTGCGTGGAATTTGCACAGTCGCCGCAGGTGTTGGAATTTGATGACTTTGTGAGGATCTATTTTTCCACGCGGGAGAAAGATGCTGATGGAAAATTCATCAGCCATATCTCCTTTGTGGAAATGGATAAAGGGTTTAAAAAAATAATCAGGGTTTCTGATCACACTATTCTGCCTATGGGCGCCCTGGGTTGTTATGATGAGCATGGTATCTTCCCGATGAATGTGTTAAGGGATGGTGATGCGATCCTTGGTTTTATCGGGGGTTGGAGCCGAAGAGTAAGTGTAGACATAGAGACCTCCATTGGCCTTGCCATAAGTAAGGATGACGGGTTAACTTTTAAAAGGATCGGTGATGGCCCGGTGTTATGTGCCACCCCCGATGAGCCGTTCCTGGTAGGTGACCCGTTTGTGTTGAAAATAAAAGATGCCTATCATATGTGGTACATCTATGGAACTAGGTGGATACCAAACCCGGTAACAGCGGTAAAAGAAAGGGTGTATAAGATCGGCCATGCCGTATCTACAAACGCCATTGACTGGATCAAGACAAACAGGCAGATCGTTGCGGATAAATTAAATGAGAATGAATGCCAGGCACTGCCAACCGTGATCTTTCATAATAATGAATATCACATGGCATTCTGTTACAGGCAGGCAATTGGTTTCAGGGAAAACAGTGCAGCTGCTTACAGGATAGGCTATGCGCATTCTGCCGACGGGTTAAACTGGCTTCGCGACGATGAGCATGTTGGCATTGACACAACTCCCGATGACTGGGATTCGGACATGATGTGTTACCCTCACCTGTTTCGTTGTAATGATAAAATTTATTTGCTGTACAATGGAAATAATTTTGGCCGCCATGGTTTTGGCCTTGCGGTCTTAGAAAATGAATAATACTACAATTCACAGATTCGCATTTTATGTTTCCGGCAATGCTTCACGCCTGGTTAAAGTGGTTGAATTATTCCCGGAGATCATAAAAAATACTTTCCTGGTAATAAACGATGATGGCCCAAATACGCTGCTAAGCGATCTGTTATCAGGCAAAGGCATTGAGTACATTGAATTTAATTATAAAGGCCTTGGGCTTAAAGGGGATGAAAAAAACAAACACATCTCAGACCTGTTATTACAAAAATTCAATTCCGCCGCAATTGACTATGCATTTTGTTTCGGGGGCAGGATTTTAAAAGGGAAATTGTTGCAGCGATATAAAAATAAGATCATCAATTTTCATCCATCGATCCTCCCGGAATTTCCCGGCATCAGGGCCATCGACCAGGCATTGGCCGCTAAAGCTTCGCTTTTGGGAAATACCGCACATTTTATTGATGAAGGGACAGACACCGGGCCCGTGATCATGCAAAGCGTGCTCCCTGCGGAACAGTTTTCTGACTATGAGGATGTGCTTGGCTTACAATTGCCTATGATACAACAGATATTCACCTGGCTGAATCAAAACAGGTTAGTAGTGGAAAATGATAAAGTAAGCATAACCGGTGCCAGCTATGAACAAAGTGCCTTCTTTCCTAAACTTGAAATCAATCAAAAATAATCATGAGTAACAAAAGAGATTACAACAAAGAGCACAAAGACAATGACCGAAAATATTTCTATGGTTTTGATATTGACGTAATGCATCCCTACATGCTGAAGTCATTCATCCCTTTTTTCAAAACCGGGAATATGCTTGAACTGGGAAGTTTTAAAGGGGAATTCACAAAAAGGCTGATGCCTCATTTTAACGACATCACTTGCGTAGAAGCTTCGGATGAAGCGGTAGCAGATGCAAAAGCGTTATTGGGCGGCGAAGTGAAATTTTATAACGCACTCTTTGAAGACCTTGCCCTGCCGGAGAAATACGATAATATCGTGTTAACGCATGTACTGGAACATATCGATGATCCGGTTTCATTGCTTAAGAAGATCAATGATGAATGGTTATCCGATACCGGAAGATTCTTTTTGGTTTGCCCCAATGCCAATGCACCATCAAGACAAATTGCCGTTAAGATGGGCCTGATAACACATAATTCGGCAGTAACCCCGGCAGAAAAAGAGCATGGCCATGTTATTACCTACACATTAGATACTTTGGAAAGAGATGCAAGGGCTGCAGGTTTGAATGTGGTTCATCGTTCAGGGATCTTCTTCAAGGCATTGGCAAATTTTCAGTGGGACAGGTTATTGCAAACAGACATTATTTCTGAAAAATACCTGGAGGGTTGTTTTCAGCTTGGGCAAGTATACCCGGACCTATGTTCAAGTATATTCTTAATGTGCGAAAAAGGAAAATAGTTTGAATACTGGTACACCAATGGTTTCCGTTTGCCTGATCACGTATAATCATGCTGAATACATACGGGATGCCATTGACGGGGTGCTTATGCAAAAAGTGAATTTTCCCTGGGAACTGATAATTGCAGATGATTTTTCTACAGACGGGACAAGAGAGATATTACTGGAGTACCGGGAAAAATTTCCGGAACTTATAAAACTTATCTTACAGGAAAAAAATGTTGGGGCAGTTCAAAACTGGCTCGATCTTATCGGCCCACCCCGATCAAAATACATCGCTTACTTTGAAGGAGATGATTGCTGGACGGATGATACTAAATTGCAAAAGCAATTTGACGTACTTGAAGGGAACGATGGTTTTGTTATATGCACGCACAATGCTTCTATTAGTATTAACGGGCAGATACAGGAAAAAAAATACGTTAATGAGAACAGGAAGGCCATCAATACATTCAACGACATTTTACCGGGTGGTTCTTTCCCTACAGCCAGCCTTTTATACCGCAATAATTTATTAGATGCGGCTGATTACGAGATCTTACGGTTAGCACCGGTGGGGGATTGGATCATCCAGTTATTATTACTAAGGCATGGCGACCTGTTTTATCTTGATGCTGATTATTCCATTTACCATGTTCATGCGAACAACCTTTGGGGTAGTTTAAACAAGGCGCAGCAATTGCACAATAAGATCAGGATATATGATTTTATAAAGGGGCATCTCAAACTGTCAAAAGCTGAAATTGAAATTGTAGATCAAAACATCGTTGCGACCTATAAAGGAATGATCCAGGATAAAACCGACAGGTGTAATTTTAATATATTTAAGGAAATGCGGAATGCGTACCGGCAGAAAAGAAATGTCAAAACCCTTGCTGCCGTATTCACTTCGATCATTCCATCGGGGATAAAAAAGGGGATAAGGAAAATATTTGTGTTCAGGAAAACTTCGGGTTAAGAAATGGGTAATAAATGATAGTAATAGTTGATTACGGTGTTGGTAATTTATCATCCATCCAGAATATGCTTAAAAAGGCCGGTGCAAAAAGCAGCATCTCTTCGCAACCGGAAGAAATACTTGCGGCGGATAAACTTATCCTTCCGGGTGTGGGGGCTTTCGACAGCTGTGTATCAAGACTGGAAGATTCGGGTTTAACTGATATCATCAGCCGGAAAGTGTTGAAAGAGAAAATCCCTTTATTGGGTATTTGTGTTGGCATGCAACTGTTACTGGAAGGCAGTGAAGAAGGACGGTTGGCAGGGCTTGGCTGGGTGAGGGGGAAAAATATAAAGTTTAAGCAAGCGCTATTACCGGCCAGTTACAAGATACCTCATATGGGCTGGACGGAAGTAAATACCATTAAACCGTCTAAATTACTGGAAGGCATGTACGAAGAACCGCGATTCTATTTTGTGCATTCGTACCATGCAGATTTGAATGATAAAGGTGATGAACTGCTCACTGCCAACTACGGCTATTCATTTACAGCAGCCCTGGAACACGAGAATATCATTGGTGTACAGTTTCACCCGGAGAAAAGCCATAAATTCGGGACCCGGCTTCTCGAAAATTTTATCAATAATTACTGATGCCTAAAAGGATCCGCGTTATACCAGTGCTGCTCATCCAGCGTAACGGATTGGTAAAATCAATTAAGTTCAGGGATCATAAGTATGTTGGTGATCCGATGAATGCAGTAAGGATATTCAATGATAAGGAAGTAGACGAGATCGTATTGCTGGATATATCCGCTACTGTAGAGAAACGTGCACCAAATATTGAAAAGATAAAAGAAATTGCAGGTGAAGCATTTATGCCTTTGGCTTATGGGGGAGGGATTACAACAATAGCGGAAATAAAAGCATTGATCAATTGCGGCGTAGAAAAAGTAGTATTGAATACCAGCGCAGTGCTTGATCCTTCTTTGTTGCAAACTGCTGCAGACTGGACGGGCAGCCAAAGCCTGGTGGTATCCATTGATGTTAAGAAAAATATCTGGGGTAAAAATAAAGTGTATACCCACAATGGGAAAACAGCTACCGGCCTCGACCCGGTTGAGTTTGCCAGGAAGGCAGAACAACTGGGTGCAGGTGAGATCTTCCTTAATTCGATCGACAGGGATGGTACATTGGGCGGTTATGACCTTGACCTCATCAAAGCGGTAAGCGCTGCAGTGAATATACCGGTGGTTGCCCTTGGCGGAGCAGCGGGTACAAGTGATTTTCTTAAAGCTGTGCAAGCGGGCGCTTCTGCAGTTGCCGCGGGCAGCATCTTTGTTTTCCAGATGCCACATCGGGCAGTGCTGATCAGTTATCCAACGGATTTGGAGTTAAAACATGATCTTTATCAAAAAATAGGAACGGCAGATGAATGCTAAAATAAATTTTGCAATTGTAGGTTGCGGCCGCATTGCACAAAGGCATGCAGAACATATCCACAATAAAGGGATATTGGTTGCAGTTTGTGATGTGGTAAAGGAACGGGCGGATGAATTGGCAGCAAAATATGATGCGAAAGCCTATTATGCGATCGAAGACCTGTTGCTGAACGAAAAAGGAATAGATGTAGTAGCCGTTTGTACACCCAATGGATTACATGCCGCACACTCCATAGCAGCACTGCGGTCTGGTTTTCACGTGATATGTGAAAAACCGATGGCATTAAATGTAAATGATTGCGGGCAAATGATCCAGGCGGCAGAGCAGGCCAATAAAAGATTATTTGCGATCAAGCAGAACCGTTATAATCCCCCTGTTCAGGCAGTTAAGAAACTGATCGATGAAGGCAGGCTTGGAAAATTATACAGTATTCAACTCAGTTGTTTCTGGAACAGGAACAACGACTATTATAAAAACTCCTGGAAGGGCACTGCAGACCTTGATGGAGGTACATTGTACACCCAGTTCAGCCATTTCATCGACCTTTTGTACTGGATGGTGGGGGATGTTAAAAATGTAAATGCTTTTATATCAAATTATGCGCATAAGGGTATCATTGATTTTGAAGATACGGGTGTGGTGATACTTGAATTCGTTAATGGAGCAATAGGAACGGTGAATTATACCGTCAATAGTTTTGAAAAAAATATGGAAGGGTCCCTTACCGTATTTGGTGAAAAAGGATCTGTTAAGATAGGCGGACAATACCTGAACGAACTGGAATACCAGCATATTGAAGGATACAGTATCGGAGAACTTCCGGAAGGGAATAAGCCAAATAATTATGGTACTTATCTTGGCTCCATGAGCAATCATGATAAAGTATATGATAATCTTGTTGAAGTATTGCAGAAAAATGCTGCCATCACTACCAGCGGTTACGAGGGTTTGAAAACCGTGGAGATCATTGAAAAAATATACAAAGCAGCTGTAAAATTATAATGAGTACTTACCAGCAACCATTAGTGAGTGTATTAATGACCAGCTACAACAGGGAGGGCTATATTGCCGCAGCAATTGAAAGTGTTTTGAATTCAACATACGCGAATTTTGAACTCATTATCAGTGATGACCGCTCCAAAGATTCAACGGTAGCCATTGCAAAAAGCTATGCAGCAAAAGATGGGCGTGTTAAGGTTCATGTCAATGATTCGAACATGGGGGATTACCCAAACAGGAATAAGGCTGCAACTTATGCAACAGGAAAATATTTAAAATACCTTGATTCCGATGACCTCATTTATTATTATGGTTTGGAAGTGATGGTCAATTATATGGAGCAATTCCCGGAAGCCGGTTTTGGCCTGGCTTCCATTGTTGAGGACGAGCGCCCGTTCCCGCTTTGCATACCACCTAAAGAAATATATCTTGAAGGCTTTGGAAAATCGGACCATTTTGGCCGGGCACCTGGCTCATCCATAATAAAACGGGAAGTATTTGAAGAACAGGGTGGCTTCTCGGGAAAACGAATGATCGGTGATACGGAATTCTGGCTGAAGATCGCGATGTACCACCCAATGGTAAAATTTCCGTTCGATCTCTATTGGTCACGTGTACACGAAAACCGGGAAGCAGCTTCTTCCTATGCGGCCAATGAATATAAAAGACTCAGAAAAGAAGTAATTGAAGCAGCGCTGAATCACGAAATGTGCCCCTTGAGCAAGCCGGAGATCAACCGGGTGCGTAGTTCCCTGAGAAATAGAAAAATAAAAAATGCCATCCTCGGTAACCTCTCGCCGTTAAAAAAAATATTCAATCAATAATGCCTGATTTCGAAAAATTATATTACGAGGAAGAACGGTTTTGGGAAGGAGACATGCTGCAGGATAAGGAAAATCAGCAGCGGATCGAATTTACGGCTGCAATGATCCCCGGAGAAGTTAAGGGTGTATGCGATATTGGTTGCGGCAACGGGGTCTTTGTGAATTATCTGCAGCAAAATAAAAAAGAGCTTGATATCATAGCGATCGACAGGAGTGCGGCTGCTTTAAAATTTGTACATACAAATAAGCAGGAAGGCGATATCGCTGATATACCACTGAAAGATAATTCATATGATTGTGTTACCTGCCTGGAGGTCATTGAGCATTTGCCCTGGGGTGTTTATGAAAAAGCATTATCGGAACTAACGAGGGTTTCCAAAGAATATGTTATCATCAGTGTACCTTATCTCGAGAACCTAGAAGAAAGGCATAACCAATGCCCCTCGTGCAAAACGATCTTCAATCATGATCTTCACCTGCGGATGTTTGATGATAATAAAATGCAGCATCTACTGGAATCCAATGGTTTTAAATGTATCCGTATAGATCACCTGGGGGCTTCAACTTATTATAAAGGCCATGAAACCTTCAGAAGGATATTCTATAAAGAACAATTCAAAGACTGGCGGTCGCCTATTTGCCCGCTTTGTGGCTTTGCTTCCAAAAAAGAGGAAACTGCGGCGCATAAGCCACTACAGGCTGAAAAAACTTCTTCCCTGAAATCAAAAATAATCCCTTTGCTCAGTGCAATTCCAAAATTATTATGGCCAAAAGAGAAAAAATATTATTGGGTGATTGCATTATATAAAAAGGAAAGTGGCAATTAATACTACCATGCCTGATAAGGACGCATCTCATTCATCAAATTACCGCCAATGTGCCATCAGCGTAATGGATACCATTGCAG
>JANYIM010000096.1 GCA_025362055.1 Bacteroidota bacterium | reverse complement strand
AAATTTTGGAAGGGTCGTCGTCAGTAAAATACTTGTGTTATTCTCAAACTCGATCCGGCTCAGTTCAAAAGAAAGTTTTTGCAAATAATCTTTGAATGAGCTCATATAAGGTTCCTTCCTGATGGCCGGAACATTGCTAAGTGCGTAATTCTTGTTCAGTACTTTAAAGGAATATACTTCGTCCCGCAGTTTATAATTTTCTTCATTTACCGACTCGTTGATGTCCAGTTTCATTGTTACGATTGGATTTACTGCGAACTTGAAGATAACGGGAATGTGTAGACTATAACCGCTGTAAAGTGTTGGTATCTTATCCTGGAAATACCAGTCATCCAGGTGACTGTCTGTTTCACGGGTCATGGTATATTTGTATTCGATCACGCTTCCGGGCTTTACAGCAGGAAGTGCAAAGCTGAGAAGCGTATGACGCTTATCCAGTTTTTTTCTGTAGATAGCGCTTTTATCCAGTTTGGTAGAAACTACCTTTCCTTCTGCGTCGAGGTTATAAGTGTATGCCTCAATATCTTCCAACCGCTCAATATCTGCCCGGCTATAGTAAGGTATCTGCACTTCGGCATAAGACAATCCCTTTTCAGTGAAGATCTTGATCCTTGTGCGGTATCTTGAAAAAGTACTGAATCCGGTCATGCCCGACTGGTATTCCGTAGACTCCCAGTCGATCAATTTAAGTGCTTCAGCGCCTTTATCAAAATCACAATCCTTCATCTCAAGGTCGGCCTTATCGACCACACCAAAAGCCGGTTGATTTTTCTGGGCGATAGCAGAAAAGGTAAACAGTATACCGGTACAATAAATAAGAAGCGCTCGTCTCATAACCGGATCTGATTTTGAACAAAATAATTAAAATCTTTTAAAAGTAACAGCTGGTTTTTTTAGGGTTACTTTTATTCTTTAACTTGTATCAATGAAATTAGTCCGTTTATTGCCTCTTGTGCTGATCATGGGTGCCTGTACTGCCCAACCACAACCCGATAAATTAAAGACCAATAAAGACGACAATACGCTGCTATGGGAAGTGAGTGGCAATGGCTTAACTGCTCCCAGCTATATTTTTGGAACTTTTCACCTGCTTTGCAGTAACGATATCCATTTCAGTAACTCTTTAAAACAGGCAGTGAAGAATGCAGCCGAGGTATACCTGGAACTTGACATGGATGATCCGGCGATCCTGCTCGATGGCATGTTACTGATGAATATGAATGAAGGGAAAAAGCTAAGTGACCTTTATAAACCCGGAGATTATAAACGTATAGAAAGTTTTTTTAAGGACTCTTTACATACCCCGCTTACCCTTTTTGAAAGCATGAAACCTGCTTTCCTGGAATCAATGCTTTACCCTAAAATGATGCCCTGCAAAACGATCAGTGGGGTTGAAGAAGAACTGATGAAACTGGCCAAAGAAGATAAAAAGGAGATCCAGGGGCTGGAGACCATGGCCTTCCAGGCATCAGTATTCGACAGCATACCTTATGAAGAACAGGCAAGGGACCTGTTAAAAACGATCGATAGCCTCGCTTCCTATAAAAAATATTTCGACACCATGATCACGGTGTATAAAAGCCAGCATTTAAACGAGATAGAAGAACTGTTCAAAAAAGACCCAGGCATGGAAGATGACCACAAGGATCTCTTATTGAATAACCGGAATGCGAACTGGATAAAACAATTAAAGGGCATCATGAAAAAAGAGCGTGTATTCGTTGCTGTTGGTGCAGGGCACCTGGTAGGGGAGATGGGGCTGATCGTGTTGTTGAGGAAGGAGGGGTATACCGTAAGGCCGTTGGAGAATAAGTGAAGCAGCGGGTAGTTGGTAAAAAACTGATTTGTGAGCGAAATTTTAATAATTGAAACCTGAACTTTACCAACTACCAACTACTAACTACTAATTTTTTATAAGTATTCATTTAATCACCACTTCCCTCACCAGCTTTTCCCCTAACGCTTCATTGATGCGCTCAATGATCTTCTCTTTCTGATACAGCAATTCATTTTTAAGGGGTGCAACGGATGAGGTAATATACAATGTGTGATTGATGACCTGGATCTTGTCGGTGTACTTGGCAATGGTCTTTCCCATTATCTCTTCCCAGATATCTTCAATACGCAATGCCTGTATGCCGCTTTTAAGGCGGCTGTGCGCCAGAAATTGCTGTATTGCTTCCTGTAATGATATCTCACCCATGTTGTAAAAATAGATTTTTTTGGAATGCAGGTCATCATGATGACCTGCATTCTATAAATAGCATTCAATATCCGCCATTACAATTCAATGACCTGGTAGTTCACGCTCAATCCTTTAAAAGCTTCTTCCAGCCTGTCTTTGTGCGTATCCGTTATAAACACCTGCCCTGCATTTTCATTACAAACCCAATGTAGTAAATGCTGCATGCGGTTATCATCTAATTTTTCAAAAACATCGTCGAGCAACAGCAGCGGGGCAAAGCCCTTGTTCCTTTTCAATAATTCAAACTCTGCCAGTTTTAAGGCAAACAATAAACTTTTCCGTTGGCCCTGGGATGCGATGGCCTTAAAAGCACGGTCATTCAGCTGCATGTTAAGTTCGTCCTTATGTATGCCCGCATTGGTGCGTTGCAGCAAAAGATCCTTATCGCGGAACTGGCTCAGTAATGCTTCAAAGCCCGTCTCATTCAAACGGCTGTCATATTGCAATGTCACCAGTTCTTCATTATTAGCGATCTGTTTATAAAATTGAAGAACTAACGGTAACAGTTGTTCGCAGAATAGCTTCCGTTTGTCGTAGATAAAATTACCGGGCACTATTAATTGCTGATCAAGTACATCGAGGAGTGGCCAGTCTGTTTTACCCTGTTCAGCAAATCGTTTCAATAAACTGTTGCGCTGCTGCAATACCTTATTGTATAAGATCAGTTGCTGCAGGTAATGGCCGTCCACCTGGCTCAATATCCTGTCGATGAAATGCCGGCGTTCTTCACCGCTGCCGGTGATCAGTTCAATATCATCCGGGGCGATCATCACTACCGGGAATTTGCCGACATGCTGCGAAGCCCTTTCATACGGCACTTCATTCAGTAATAATTCCTTTTTGCCAACGCCGCGGTGAATGCAAACAACTTGTTGTGCTTCACCTTCCCTGATAAAAAAGGATTCGATGCGAAATCCGTCCTTATCAAATTGCACTGTTACGCCGTCTGTTTTGGAAAAATAACTTTTGGTGAAGCAGGAATAATAAATGGCATCGAGGAGATTGGTCTTGCCTTTACCATTCAAACCACAAATGCCGATGACCCTTTCGGAGAAATCGAAAATAGCGCCGGAATAATTTTTGAATTGCGTGATGGTTATCTTAGTAAGATGTAGCACGATGCAAGATACTGCATAAACAGTTGGTAGTTGGTAGTTCGCAGTTGGTAAAGCTCGGTTTCAATTATTAAAATTCGCCCGATAACGGCTTAATTTGCTGGCTGCAGACTGCAAATTGCCAACTGGTAACTGCCCACTGCAAATTGCCAACTACCAACTGCCCACTGAATTCCTAAAACCCTTATCTTTGCCGCCTAAAAATATACCCATTGGCTACAAAGTTTTCTAAAGAAACTTATTTATACTGGTACGAATTAATGCTGCTGTTGCGCCGCTTTGAAGAAAAGACGGGCCAATTATACGGCATGCAGAAGATACGCGGCTTTTGCCATTTATATATCGGGCAGGAAGCTGTTGCTGCAGGTTGCATGACGGCTACCAATGCAGATGATAAATTCATCACAGCCTACCGCGACCATGCCATGGCAATCGCCAAGGGCATCACACCCAAGTCTTGCATGGCCGAATTATACGGTAAAGCTACCGGCTGCAGTAAAGGTAAAGGTGGGAGTATGCATTTTTTTGGATTAAAGGAGAATTTCTTTGGCGGACACGGTATCGTGGGAGCACAGATAGGTACCGGTGCCGGGCTGGCATTTGCCGAAAAATACCGCGGAACCAAGAACGTGGTGCTTTGTTTTTTTGGCGATGGTGCTGCAAGGCAGGGCATGTTGCATGAAACCTTTAACATGGCAATGCTGTGGGATTTGCCGGTAGTATTCATTTGTGAGAACAACAATTACGCCATGGGAACTTCGGTTGCCCGTACCAGTAAGGTACTGGATATTTATAAACTGGCGGATGCATACGATATGCCCGGCGACAGCGTAGATGGCATGAGTCCCGAAGACGTACACAACGGTGTGTTAAGGGCTGTGAACAGGGCAAGGGAAAAAGGAGGCCCTACTTTACTGGAAATAAAAACATACCGTTACAAAGGGCATAGCATGAGTGATCCGCAGAAATACCGGACCAAGGAGGAATTGGAAGAATACAAAGAAAGAGACCCTATCGACCATGTATTAAAAATATTGAAAGAAGAATATACGGTTGCTGATACAGCTATTGAAGTGATCAATGACAGGGTTAAGGTGCAGATCGATGAAGCCGTGACCTTTGCAGAAGAAAGCCCCTGGCCCAATGATGATGAGTTGCTGAAAGACGTATATGTGCAGGAAGATTATCCTTTCATTACCGACTAATTCAAATACGGCAAGTGGGGAATGGCAAATAGCCAGTAGGTTCCTCCATCCGCCACTAACCACTATCTACTGGCGTAAAAAAAATAAAATGGCAGAGAAGCAAGTTACCACAGCATCAACAGAAACAATTGATGTTGTACAAAGGGCTAAAGGTTTTTGGGACAAGAACAGTAAGCGCATCATCATCATCGCAAGCGCAGTGATACTGCTTACCGGTGGTTATTTAGGTTATAAGTATCTATACAAATTACCAAAAGAGCAAAAGGCAAGTGAAGCGATCTTCCCGGCTGAGAAATTGTTTGCGAAAATGGCGCAAAGCGGCAGCTATAATAAAGACTCCGTGAATATTGTACTGAATGGCGGAAACCTTGATGGCAATACTATCACAGGCATGTTAAAAGTAATCAGCAATTACGGTGGTACGCCGGCCGGAAACAGGGCTGAGTACATAACAGGTGCCTGTTATTTGCAGTTAAAGGATTTTGACAAGGCCATCAAACATTTAAAAGAATTTGATGGCAACGGTGCCAGCCAGGTACAAAGTAAAGCGTATATCCTTTTGGGTCATGCATATGCAGAGCAAAAGAAAACAGATGATGCTTTGAGTTATTATAAAAAAGCGGGATCAGTTGTAAGTGACGAAGACGGTAATCAAAAAGCCATTGCTTTATTCATGGCCGCTTCCTATGCTGATTATTTGGGCAAGACAAAAGAAGCCATCGATATCCTGCAGGATATGAAGACGAACCACATGTCTGGTTTACTTAAAAAAGATGCTACCTCACCTGAGCCTGCCATTAACGTCGATGATGTTGATAAATTACTGGCAAAGTTGGGCGTTACCAAATAAGTCCATTATTAAATCTATTATGTCGGTTTCATCAAAAGATCTGTATTCAACCGCAGGCATCCTGGTACCAAAGGATGCCTGTGTTGTTATTGTGCGTACCCAATGGAACGCTGATACCGTAAATAAACTGGAAGAAGGATGTACCAAAATACTCACGGCTCATAAAGTGCAACACGGAACCATCACTGTTCCCGGCGCTTTTGAAATTCCCTTTGCCATTAAAAGTTATTGGGACGCCCATAAATACAAAGATGATAAGCCTTGTGCCTTCATAGCGCTTGGTTGTGTGTTGAAAGGCGATACCCCTCATTTTGAATATGTTTGCCAGGCTGTAACAAATGGTATATTGCAATTGAATTTAACTTTGCCGGTACCAACTATCTTTGGTGTATTAACAGTGGATGATCAACAGCAGATTGATGAAAGGACCGGAGGCAGGCACGGACATAAAGGAGAAGAAGCTGCTGTAACAGCTTTGAAGATGATCGCGCTGGGCAGAAGTTTAAAATAAAAACATGAGAACAATTTTTTACATGCTGCTGCTTTTTTGCCTGGTGGAATGTAATAGTTCCTCCGAACCCAAAGCCATCGCAACAAGCGATTCCCTTTCAAAAGATCCGGCTGCGGCAAAAAAAGATAGCGAACTAAGCTACGTACATACTTTTACCGACAGTATCCTGGAGGATAAGATCACTAAGGCATTGATGAAATTACCTTTCGTAAAAAAGACGAATGCTTATATTGATTCCTTCAGCAATCACCAACATGGCATTGCATTCATGCTCGACAGTTTGGAAAAAGGTGAAAAGGAAATTGCGGTACGGGCAGGATATAATGGCGACCTGCGTTTTGAGACCTATTATTTCTTTTATGTGAATCCAAAAACCATGGAAATAAAAGTATTAGACGTGATCAATGATAAAAAACTATCGGTAAAAGAATATATAAAATCGCAACGCTAAAATGAAGGTCCAGCTTTTTATACCCTGTTTTGTAGACCAGTTGTATCCCCAAACAGCTTTCAATATGGTAAAGGTATTGGAAAAGGCCTGTTGTGATGTACAGTACAATACCAACCAAACCTGTTGCGGCCAGCCAGCTTTCAATGCAGGGTTCTGGGATGAATCAAGGGACGTGTGCAATAAGTTCATGAAAGATTTTGCAGGAGCAGATTATATTGTAGCGCCCAGTGCCAGTTGCATTGGTTTCATCCGGAATTATTACCCGAAATTATTTGAAAATTCTGCCGTACACAACCAGGTAAAGGAGTTGGGTAAACGCAGTTATGAGTTTACTGAATTCTTAACAGACGTATTAAAAATTGAGAATTACGGTGCCGAATTAAACGCCAGGGTAACTTACCACGACAGTTGTGCGGCATTGCGTGAATGCAAGATAAAAGAGGGCCCACGACGCCTGTTAAGCCAGGTAAAAGGGCTCGAGATCGTAGAAATGAATGATGTAGAGACCTGTTGTGGCTTTGGCGGCGCTTTTGCCGTAAAATTTGAATCCATCTCCATTTCAATGGCCGACCAAAAGGTCAATAACGCCCTGGCAACCGGGGCCGAATATCTTATCTCCACCGACCTAAGTTGTTTAATGCAACTGGATGGCTATATCAAAGGCAAAGAACTGCCGCTTAAAACAATGCATATCGCTGATGTGCTTGCAAATGGGTGGGAGTAGCCTTCCCATAATATTTTATGCTATTTCCTAATCCACCCCGGTTGAGTTTGCGTATATACTACAAACTTAACAACCTTGAAACAATTCATCTCAGCCATTGCGGTAATTACATTATTTGCATCCTGCGATCATGGTAAACGAACGATCGTATCCGCCACTTTTGTCGACAGTCTTATTTCACATTATACAACGCCAGCGGCTATTACAGCAAATGAAGCGGATATGCAATTCTGGAAAAACAGGATCGACCCAAAGAATCCGGGAATCACCAATGAATCCAAATATGCAGCAGCATTGGTGAGACGTTTTCATTTATCGGGAGATATTCATGATGTGTTAGTTTCGGATAGTGTTTTACGTAAGATTGATTCTCTTTACAATCACAAAGAGGCGAGCCCCAATATTTCATTAGCAACTCATTCCATTCTTCAGCATCGTTTTAAAGAGGCCGATGATTACTTTACGCTGGCCAGGACCATTGGTTTAAAAAATTATGAACTCTACGCAGCAGCATTTGACATGGATTTTGAACAGGGCAGGTATCAGCTCGCAACAACCGATCTGAAGCCGATAAAAGTAGCTAATGATTATGGTTATAATTTTCGCTATTCTAAACTGTCGCATTACAAAGGCGAAGTGGATACAGCGATCGCTGCTATGAAAAAAGCGGTTGACTTGGCCGGTGACGATATCTTTTTAAAACAAGCGGCATTGTCGAATGTTGCTGATCTCTTTATTCACAGTGGCAATTTAGCCGCTGCGTATGATGACTATGTAGCGTCTGTTCGCCTGAATGCTGCCGACCTGCACAGCATCATGGGCATTGGATGGATCGCATTGGTATACGATAAAAATGATTCTCTTGCTGAAAAGATATTTCAATTTGCACGTACAAGAACG
>JANYIM010000095.1 GCA_025362055.1 Bacteroidota bacterium | reverse complement strand
CAAATAAGCCTGTTGCAAAATTTGGTATAAGTTCACCGGTTTGTGATGGTTTTCCAGTAACGTTTACTGATTCCTCCACGGTATTTGCACCCGGAACGCTTGCTAAATGGTACTGGGATTATGGAGACGGGATAAAAGATACCGTTTTGAATGGGAATAACAGGATCCATACCTATACACCATGGGGGAATAAAATAGCCCTGCTTAAAGTAGAAACTAATTCGGGCTGCCAGAGTACATTCTTTACTGATACGCTTTACGTGGGCCCGATACCGGTAGTTAACTTTACACTGCCAGCAGGTATTTGTTTACCAGCCGATTCAGCTCATTTCTTCGATGCCAGTACGATCGCAGATGCTTCGCAGGGCGGGTTCATCTATAAATGGCATTTTGGAGATCCCCCCAGTGGCATCAATGACAGTTCTGTTTTGAAGAACCCGGTACATTATTATAATAATCCCGGACCGTTTTCTGTTAATCTTCGTGTAACCAGTAACGTTGGTTGTGTACATGATACTACAAAGATATTAAGTAATGTTTTTGCGCAGGCGCATGCCAATTTTACCGTAAGCCCGGAGAATTGTTTACGAGACAGTACAGCCTTTACCAGTAATGCAACCGGCAGTGGAAATGCTATAACAGAATGGCATTGGGATTTTGGGGACGGGAATTTTTCCACTTTGCAAAATCCTAAGCATGTGTATGCAACTGTGGGAATGAAATCGGTCAAACACTGGATCGTAACAGACAAAGGTTGTCATAGCGATACCACCACCCACACGGTTCTTATCAACCCTTTACCAACCGCAAATTTTGCGTTTAGCGCCCCTTCCTGCGAAACCAAACTGATCAGTTTTACAGATGCATCAGTTGCCAATGCAGGCGTATTAACAAACTGGCTTTGGGATTTTAATGATCCTGCAAGCGGTGCTGCCAATAGCTCGGGCCTGCAAAACCCTACACATATTTTTGCCAATGCAGGAACCTATGCTGTTAAGCTGATCGCTACTTCCAGTAAAGGTTGTATAAGTGATACGTTTACGAGGCAGGTTCTTATCAACCCGCAGCCAATACCGGGATTTATTTCTCCTAAGGTTTGTTTAAGTGATGCTTTCGCCCAGTTCGTCGATACTTCCCATATTGCAAGCGGCTCGATCGTAAGCTGGGCCTGGAATTTCGGTGATCCGGGTTCAGGGCCACTAAATACTTCTATACTACAAAATCCACAGCATAGGTATAATGCGATCGGTTTTTATACTGCCACACTAACGGTAACCAGTAATAGCAATTGTGTAGCTACCCTGGCACAAACCTTTACAGTGAATGGTGATATCCCTGTTGCCAATTTCAATGCACTGAACCCTGCCAGCTTATGTGCCAATGATTCCGTTGCCATACAGGATGCTTCTACAGTAAACTTTGGGATCGTTACCAATATTGAAATTTACTGGGATAATGTTGGCGCTTCCGGGGGGCCACCAGATGTTGATAATTCACCCTTCCCAAATAAAGTTTATAAACATTTGTACCCCAATTTCCAGAGCCCGCTTACAAAGACATTTGACATACGATACAGGGCTTATTCGGGCGCTACCTGCGTGAATGACAGAATAAAAACAATCGTGGTCAATGCTGCACCTAAGGTGCAGTTCACACCACTTGCACCTGTTTGCCTAGATGCCGCACCTTTCCAGATAACGCAGGCAAGTGAAACAGGAGGTGTGCCGGGGACATTTGTTTTCAGCGGACCTGGTGTAAGTACAACTGGCATTTTTAACCCGATTCTCGCCGGTGCCGGTACGCATACTATCCGTTACACCTATACGTCAACAACGGGTGGATGCGTAGACACGGCTTCACAACTCATTACAGTTTGGGCGCCGCCCATAGCCGATTTTAATTTCAGCACACCCGACTGCGAAAAAGTTGCGATAACATTTTCTGACACTTCTACAAACACTGTTGGTGTATTAACTACCTGGACATGGGATTTTGCAGATGCTACTCCCGTGCAGGTAAGGAATAACAATGCACCTTTCATGCATACATTCACCGGCTACGGAACGTATAATGTTGCCTTGAAAGTTACTACCAGCAATGGTTGTAACAGTACGGTGAAATTAAAGCCTGTCATCGTAAAACCACAACCAACCCCCGGCTTCACAATACCTGCAAGTATTTGTTTACCTACTGCGGTTGCTTTTTTTACAAATACTTCCACCATTGCTGATGGCACGGAGAATGCATTTACTTACTTATGGGACCTTGGAGATCCACTAAGCGGGCCCGCAAATATTTCTACTGCAAAAGATGCGTCACATACTTATTTCAACCTGGGGCCTTTTAATATAAACCTGCAGGTGACCAGTAGTGCCGGTTGCATACACGATACTACCATCGTATTGAATACGGTTCATCCTCACCCAAAGGCAGATTTTAAAACAGATAAGCCAAGTGTGTGTATCGGCGATGTGGTTACATTTACTGACCAGAGTAATGGAATGGATGGAACGGTAAACAAATGGTACTGGCATTACGGTGATGGTGCATCCGACTCTGCCTCCGGAGTGGTTACACATGCGTACCCTGCTACGGTTACTTACTATGCAAGCCTGTATATCATTAACAGCAATGGCTGCAATAGCGATACCGTTACTAAACCTTTTACCGTGTATCCTTTCCCGGTAGTAAATGCCGGGCCCGACAGGTTTGTACTTGAGTATGGCTCCATCATCATCCAGGCTGTTGCAACCGGTAATGACCTGCAATACCTTTGGACGCCGAATATCTATCTCAACGACAACAAGATACTTACACCCAAGGCCAGCAATTTACTGGATGATGTTACTTACACGCTAACGGTAACAGCAAGGGGAGGATGTGCAGCCCGGGACGCCGTTTTTGTAAAATTATTGAAGGCACCAAAGATACCCAATACATTTACGCCTAATAATGATGGCATCAATGATGTATGGGCAATTCAATACCTGGATACTTATCCCGACAACAGGGTACAGGTATTTACGCGCGCCGGGCAATTGATATTTGAAAGCCATGGATACAGTAAGCCATGGGATGGAACTTTTAAAGGAAAACCCCTGCCATTCGATACTTATTATTATATCATTGAGCCAAATAATGGCCGTGACCCGATAACGGGTTATGTTACGATTATCAAATAAGGGAAGTTTGTTTTAATGGCTACACATTAAGTCCCATGGGTTCTCCCGGGGGATTTTATTTTTTGTAGTTTTACGGATGCAACAGATCATTTTCACAGAGGAATATTGCAAGCCCGCTAACCTGCATCCCTTTACACTTACCCGGCATATACAGGATATACGCATCGGTATTTTAACGATCCGTGAAAAATGGGAAAAGCTGTTACAATTGCCTTCTCTTAATAAATGGGAAGATCATTACCTTGATGATGCCGCATCTGTGAAGATCGATAAGAACATCGGCGCCAATACTTCCCTGCTGGTTCATGCCAATGTATTACCCACTAAAGCCATCATCAGCAAGATAAAAAAATTAAAGAACGGCGAATTCCTTTCTGCAGGAAAGAATGGCGGCATTGCTTTTGCCTTCAGCAACAAAGAAGTTGCAGGGTTGCATAAGATAAAAGTAACACGATTGATCAATTATGACAGCAGTTTAAAACTGCTCGTTTATCCCTGGCAGATAGTCCAGTTAAATGACTGGGCAATACGGGAAGATTTCAACATGATCACTTCCAAAAGAAAATCTTCACCGGTTTCTAAAACGAATAAGCTCATCAACCCCAAAAATATCTTCATTGAACCGGGTGCCAAAGTGGAACATTGCATCCTGAATGCTGCAGCAGGGCCAATCTACATTGGAAAAAACGCTGAAGTGATGGAAGGTAGCATGATACGGGGCCCTGTTGCTTTATGTGAAGGAAGTATTGTTAAAATGGGAACTAAGGTATATGGAGCTACTACCATCGGGCCTTATTGTGCTGTTGGCGGAGAAATAAAAAATAGCATACTGTTTGGTTACAGCAATAAAGCACATGATGGTTATTTGGGCGACAGCGTGATAGGGGCCTGGTGCAACCTGGGTGCAGGGACTTCTAACAGTAATGTAAAAAATAATTGCAGTGATGTAAAATACTGGGTAGATGCGGATAAGAAAGAAGTCAGCGCAGGTGCAAAGGGAGGATTGCTGATGGGAGATTATTCCCGTGCAGCGATCAATACTTCATTTAATACGGGCACGGTTGTGGGCGTTAACTGCAATGTATTTGCAGCAGGGCTTACCCCAAAACTGATTCCCTCTTTTTCATGGGGATGCGATGGTATCACCAGGTATAAACTTTCCAAAGCGCTGGAAGATATCGGCAAATGGAAAAAATTAAAAGGAATGCAGGTCACGGCAAAAGAGAAACAAATTTTGACAGATATTTACAAAAAATACTAAACAGCACTACTTATGCGTAAACAGATCGCCGCCGCCAATTGGAAAATGAACCTGACCCTTCAACAGGCAGAGGCCTTAATGGATGAACTGAATGCAACGCCACACCGGCTTAGTGAAAACCAGGAAGCTGTTTTTGGCGTTCCATTCCCTTATCTTATCAACATAAAAAATAAACTGGCTGGCAAGAAGAATGTTTTTGTGGCGGCGCAGAATTGTTATAGTAAAAAAAGTGGTGCTTATACAGGTGAAGTAAGTGCAGAAATGTTGCAAAGCATTGGCACAGATTACGTGATACTGGGGCACAGCGAACGTAGGGAATATTTTAATGAAAGCCATGCTATGCTGGCAGAAAAAATAAATATTTGTTTTGAGTATGGCTTAAAGCCCATTTTTTGTTGTGGTGAGCCATTGGACATCCGGGAAACCGGAAAAGAGAACGGTTATGTGGAGACGCAGTTGAAAGAATGTTTATTTCATCTTTCTGCTGCACAACTGACCGGTTTCGTGATTGCGTATGAACCCATCTGGGCCATTGGTACCGGCAAAACGGCCAGCAGTGAACAAGCGCAACAAATGCATGCACATATACGTGCTGTTATGGCCAAAAAATATGGAGCCGAAGTAGCTGGCAGTATTTCCATTCTATATGGGGGAAGTGTAAAAGCCGGTAATGCCAAAGAGATCTTTGGTCAAGCTGATGTAGATGGTGGGCTGGTAGGTGGTGCAAGCCTTGTAGCAGCTGAGTTTGCAGCAATTATTAACAGTTTGAAGTGATAATAATAAACAGGGCCAAGCGTTCAATACTAAAATTTAATTACGGATACCTCGGGTAAAATAATAATACTTCGTCACCGGCACCTGTTGCTTCGTTTGCTTAAACTACGGATCGTGGTAAATGGCCACGACATCTATGAATTAAAGGAAAGAAGCCCTGTAATAATTCCCTGTACTGATACTGTACTAAAATTGGTTGTCACCAATGGGTTTCATTCCAGCAGGGTAGTAGGGGTAAAGTGCAAACCGGGTATCCACTTTTATGAAGTAGAAAGTTTCATTGATAATATACAGCTACTGACAGGCTTGGTGATGACCCTTTTATTCTTCGGCATTTATATCTTCACAGGTGCCTTTTTATTCCTATTGTTTGCCAATGTTCCGTTACTCATCATGTTGTTTGTGTTTTATATAAAACGGCACAGTTTTATACAAGTGCATGTATTGATCCCGGATAAAAAGGGCAGGATTAGCTAACAGCCTGGCTGGCATTGGCAAAAGCGTAACTGATATCGGCTTCAGTGAAACTGTTGAGCTTGTCCAGTTCAAGGATCGTGCGGCTACCGTCCTCATTACGATGATACATGGGAATAAACTTTGCACCAACGACTATTTCTTTGAAAGTATAGGAACTCCGTGCTACAACGGTATTGCTGAACATATCATCAAATGCCTTGATAAAAATGATCATCTCACCGTGTGTATTGGCAAAGTCTTCTGCAGAAAAATTATAGAGAGGGCTGTTTTCTGTAATGGGATGAACGATCGTCCAGTTGAGTGTAAGTGCGCTTGCTTTCTCAAACTCTAATTCCAGCGGAAAGAATTTGTTGGTTACCTTACCATTTTCTTCAATGATCATTCCTAAAGTAAGTTTTGCTTCTGCGTCGGTTAGGGTGGTGTTTTTAAACGGCGCCATCCTTAACATTAATGCAGTAATGTCTTTATAGGGTGCAATGATCGCATTTTCTGAGAACTTAAGGTATGCCTTGGGTTTGCTGAAACGTCCATAAAACAAACCCGTTGCCAGTGCAAAGCTGAGCAGTCCCAATAAAGCTTCAAATGCAGCAATGGAGCTTGATAAAAATCCATCAGGACTAATGCGTCCATACCCAACCGTGGTAAAGGTTTGTGCACTGAAGAAGAAGGATTCGCCGAATTTCTCTAACTCTGAAGTTACATTCATCCCTTTTAAATGTTCTGCACCAATAAAATAATATACAGAACCAAAGATGAGATTAACAATAACATAGAATGCAAATATGACAAGCAGGAATTGCCATCGTGGAATTGCCAGCATAGTATGGTACCAACTGGTGCGCTCGAGGAACCTTATTCCTCTTTTTTCAATATTGGCCTTGCCGCTTTTATTGAGGAAGCGGCCACCGTAGTCGGCAGCATTTGCACCAAAGCCTGTATTGATCTCCGTTTTTGCTCTTGTATTGAGCTTGCGAATCAGCGACATAGTTCATTAATGTTGCTGTAATTTAAGAAATATTCCAGTGAAATTTAAAGTTTACTAAGCCCGATTTTTCATAACTTGAAAACCAAACCATTTAGTGCGTTCATGTTCTTAAAAGAGTTATACAAGCATAGTAAAACGGGTTGCTTCATTGTTGTGGCCTTCCTGCTTGCCTTTATTTATATCAACTTTAAATGGGGGGTCGTTGCGGCCCCTGTCTTTCAATATGGCATGTACAGTTCACCTTTTCATATCAAAGACACACAGGAAGTATACCGGGTGACCATCAACCAAAAAACCATCAATTGCGGGGAGCTGTCATTTGTAGACAGGGATATCATCCAGCTTTCTTTGGATGATTACAGAAGGCATACAGCAGTTAATGCGACAGTGTATCATACGATGCATAGGTTTCTTGGATTTACAAGCCTGATGAATTATGATAAGTACAATGATCATCTTTGCGATTCGGTATTTACAAGCTGGTATAAATCTAAGCTCGAAAAGATAACCGGGTACCCCGTTGATTCACTATCGGTTTTCAAACAAGATTATGTATGGCAGCAAAATAGCCTGCAACCGGTTTGCACACCCATTAAATTAAATTTTATTGTTCCTTAGCCTTAAACATAGAAAGCAATTTGCCATTTTTTATTTCGTTTGCTTTGTCATTTATTATGGCTGGTATTATTTTCATGGCTTGCTACTGCACCAGTTAGCCCCGGTTTTCTTTCATAACCGGCCCGATCTTACGGTCAATATCATTATGCTTACGGATGTGCAGCACGCAGTTATGAATAGCCATCCCCTGCAAATGCTATTGGATTGTTCATTCATTCTATTGCCTTTATCATTGTGCATATCCTGTGTAGCAGGATACCGGGTACAATATTTTTTGGCGGTGCTAACAGCTGTTTTTAATTTGCTGTATGCTATCTTACTTTCATTGATGTCGCCGTTGAGTATTGAAGGTTTTACTGGTTGGATGCTGCTTCCACTAATTTTTACTTTTAAGAAAGAGGTGTCTTTTTATTACGCATTGCAAACGATGCGGTATTTTTTCCTGCTCATCTTCTTTTCAGCGGCCTTATGGAAAATAAGGGCAGGCGGCCTTTTCAATACAGAGCAAATGAGCGCTATCTTGCTAAAACAACATGCTGCTTATCTTGTAACGGCACCGGGGAACTGGTTCTCTAAATTTATCAATTACCTGGTCATTCACAAGCAGCTTTCTTATATCATTTACCTGGCAGCCGGTTTGGGTGAATTGGTTTTCGTTATCGGCTTCTTTACAAGAAAATATGATAAGTTACTGATCATTATATTCATCGCATTTGTATCACTTGATTATTTTTTAATGCGGATAAATTATTTTTCATGGACGGCTTTTCTGGGCTGCTTATGGTTTTCCCGGCATAAACTTAACCAACAGGTATGAGCAACAACAGTAATAAAAATGGATACGTACCTGCGCTGGATGGCCTAAGAGGATTGGCGATTCTCCTTGTGCTTGTATGCCACTTTTTTTTTAAGATCGGAATATTTAAATTAGGATGGATCGGGGTTGATCTTTTTTTTGTGTTATCCGGTTACCTGATCACTTCCAGGTTTATCCGGCAACCGATCAATTTTAATCTTGTTAAGTTGTTTTACAGGAACAGGATATTGCGGATCCTGCCCTTATACTTTGCATTCATACTTTTTTTTATGGGAGTATGGTACCTGCTTCCGGCTGCGAAAGCTGCCTTGCTGTATATCCCATCGATCAATGGATTCTGGCTAAAACATTTTTTCCTGGTACAGAACTGGATGTATGTGTGGGGCGCATCAGAAGCACAAATGTATAACCCGTTGATGCATTTATGGTCCATTGCCATTGAAGAACAATTTTACATCATCTTTCCATTGATCATTTTTTTAATCAGCAAGGCCAAACGAAAAGTGATCCTTATAACCATTGCTATCTTAGTTGTAGCATCCCTACGGTCCTTTGTCTTTTACCAGCATGGGGTTTCAGATAATAAGCTGTACTATTATTGCAATACATTTTACCGGCTCGATACTTTTTTAACAGGTGTGCTACTGGCCTTTGTGTTAAGGGATATCAAACAAAACAAATACCCCGACAATATATTCAGGTTCCTGTTCCTTGCCTGTTTAAGCGGGTATATCTTTATTGTGGCTTACTACAATAATCTATTAAGCGATAACCCATTGATCATTACTATCGGGTATACGGTCATTGCCGTAATGTTCATGTCACTGATATATTTTACTGCCGTACAAAAGACAAGTGTGCTGAATAAAATATTTACAAACCGTTTCCTGGTATTTAGCGGTAAAATATCCTATGGTTTATACATATTTCATTTTCCCTTCGATTTTTTTAATTATTCCTTACTGCATAGTTATTTTAAATTCCTGCTTACATGGGGTAATGAGCAAGTCATCTCGGTCCTATTCACCTGCTTTCTTATCGGTATGTTATACCTCGTTAGCTATATCAGCTATACTTATTATGAACGTTATTTTTTACGGATGAAGAAAACTTATGCGGGAGCAGTGGCCATCATGCCATCAGTGTAAATTAAAATGCGCAACGATGCTATCGTATACAGTTGCTTCGCTGATGCCTGTTAAGCAGGCAAAATCGGGGCATTGCATAGGATCAGCCACCCTGCTGGTGTTGGCATTTTTCCAGGCAGCGCAGGGCCTGCAGGAAATGGAAGAAGTGATCACGAGATGATGGGCATTATCTAATTGAGCATATCCATATAATTTTTCATCACTTGCGCCAAATAATGTAACGGTTTTTTTCTGCAAGGCCACAGCCATGTGCATGATACCGCTATCGAGCCCAATATATCCTTTAGCGGATGCAACCAGGCCAAATACTTCAGTAACGGAAGTCTTGCCGATCAATACTTTGCAATTTGGGAGGTTCAATTTTTCAAATGCATTTGCATATCCCGTTTCAAATGCATCTCCTACAATGATGAAGGAACTATTTTTGAATGTGGCACAAAGCTTTGTTACAATGCTGATCCAATTTTCCATTGGCCAGTTCTTAAAAGGAGTAGTATTGTTGCCGGCAGAAACCTGTATGATATAAGCATCCTGCTTAACATCAATTGCCTGCCGGGGCGGCATAAGATAAAAACTCCGGATATCATTTATTCGCGCATTTGAAACAGTATATAAGAGGTGAAGGTTTTGCGCTGCATCCGAAAGACCGGCCTCAACGGCAATATTCCTGCAAAGCCGGCTATTTTTTTGAGAACGAACTGCGGTTCTTGTTACCCGGGAACTACTCATTGCCGCTGCGAGATAGATAGCACGGCCATTTCCAAGGTGGTTAATATAAAAATTTACAAATCGCTTCCAATTTTTAAGGGCAAAAAAGAAGAGCCCCGCCTTGTTGTTGATATACAATTTATGGTCAAATAAATTTTCATCAAAGAGACAGTCATTTTTACCCCTTGCATAAAATACACAGGTAATGTTGAATTGCTTTTTCTTTAACTCTTTTAACAATGGTACAAACAACAACGTGTCGCCTAAGCCCCCGGTGAAAATGATGGCAATCTTTCTTTTTTTTGCTGTTAGTAGTTTCATTAATTTTAGTTCAGGCAAGTAAAAGAAATGATAAAATTAATTAGGGCGATCAGGAAAAGGTATTTTGATGATACAGTTGACCTGTCAAAGCTAAGCAAAACATTTTTGTTATGGGGAGTAGGACTGGTTCTGGTATATATTGCCAATATTTACCTCACAAGGCTCATCGGCTTACAACAATATGGTGCGTACACGATATTCATGAATTGGGTGGCGTTGGTAAGTGCCCTGGTGACTTTTGGCTGGGATGGCTACTTAGTTCAAAAGATCCCGCAATTGCCGGTAAACGGTGAAGGTAAAATTGAAGCAGGCAGTATGCTTAAGAAGGCATTGCTATCTTTTTTTATTTTATATGCCCTTCTTACCCTTTTACTTTTTGCAGGCGTTTACCTGCTTAAGTTTCCTTTATTATTTTCGGGAACCGGAGCTTTGCTGACCTTCCTGCTATTTGTATTCTTATTTACAGGCATCAGTTATTTTAAATCTATCTTGAAAATATTCAATAAAGTTACACCGGTGCAATGGCTAGAGGATATAAGCAAACCACTGCTGCTACTGCTTATTGTGGGTTCGTTCTATTATTTTAAAAAAACCTTGTCCCTGTCAGCGGTCTACCTTGTCAATGCCGGCTTGTTTTTT
>JANYIM010000081.1 GCA_025362055.1 Bacteroidota bacterium | reverse complement strand
GTAAAAGATAAGTACAGCGTAACTGTTAGCGTGTTGACCAAAGGGCAGGATAAGAACGCAATCGTAGCAGCCCCCGATAATTATACTATCGACAACAGCAATTATGTAAAACCAAATTATGGTTATGATGGATTGAAATATGTAAAGGGCGTTGATAATTTCGATAGGAGCAAAATACCCGGTAATGGCCCTAATCCTGTTGTAAAAGTGCCCCCGTTCTGGAAAAAAGATTGGCCTAATGGCATCAAAACCATCGGTACCAATAATACAGAACTTCCCATCGTTACTTTATCCATCAGCATACCAGGTGGCCACCTGGCACAGGCTGGCGATACTTCAAAAGTAGGACTGGCAGGAATGGTAGCCAATATGATGGTAGAGGATACAAAAAAATATACAGCAGAACAGATGGCTGCCGAATTGCAGAAATTAGGTAGCACTATTTCGGTGAACAATGGTTTGAATAATATGACTTTTACTGTGCAGTGTTTAAAAAAGAATATCGATAAAACACTGGAACTGCTGGAAGAAAGAATGCTGAACCCGAATTTTACTGCCGAATCATTCGACCGTATACAAAAACAAACTATCGAGGGTTTTAAAAGAATGAAATCACAACCAGCAGTAATTGCTACTGCCGTGTATGATAAATTAAATGCGGGCAATGATAATATCTGGGGACTTAGCCAAAGCGGAACTGAATACACTATTGGCAACCTGAAACTAAAAGATGTACAGGATTATTACAATAATTATATGACATCCCAGGACACAAAAGTGGTAGTGGTAGGTGATATCACCCAGACAGAGATAGAACCCAAACTAATGTTCCTGAATAAACTGCCCAATAAAAAAATAAACCTGCCAAAAGTCGGTAACCCTCCGCTAGTTGAAAAGACAAAGATCTACCTGGTAGATGTGCCTAAAGCAGCACAAACAGAATTCAGGGTGGGTTATGTAACAGGCTTGAAGTTTGATCCAACCGGTGAATGGTTCAAGTCGAACGTGATGAACTTTGTATTGGGTGGATCATTCAACAGTCACCTTAATATGAACCTCAGGGAGGACAAGGGCTGGACCTATGGTGCCCGTTCTATTTTCAGCGGCGATGAATACAGTGGCAATTTTACATTCAGTGCCGGTATTAGGGCAGATGCAACGGACAGTGCATTAATAGAAACAATGAAGGATATTAAGAACTATGCAAGTGGTGGTATCACTCCAGATGAACTGGCCTTCACAAAAAACGCCATTGGACAGAGTGATGCATTGCGTTATGAGACCGGGACTCAAAAAGCAGCTTTCATTGGAAGGATGCTTACTTATAACCTGCCCGACAATTATGTTGAGAAACAGAATAAACTCTTAGCCGGTATAACAAAAGCCGAAATTGATGGCCTCGCCAAAAAATGGCTGGTGGCAGATAAGATGAATATCTTACTTGTGGGTGATAAGGTAAAGATCTTACCCGGATTGGAAAAACTGGGTTATGAGATTGTAGAGCTGGATGTGGATGGGAATAAGAAAGATGTGCATGTAAAATAATTGAACATTTTATCAGTAATAAAGAAGTCCCGGTTTAAAAACCGGGACTTCTTTATTTAACTGACAATATCACATTCACTTATTATCAACTGGTTTTCATCTCACTATCCTTCATCAACCCATTCCATACTTTCTTTCCCTGCAATCTTTTTACCAGGTACATTATTCCAACAAAAAGGAAGAAGAGCGGACCAGTGAAACCAAGTAAGGCTATATACCTGCTGCCGTAAAATTTCTCCATTGGCCTTCTCAACCTTTCTGCAATGATATACATACTTGGTACCATGATAAGTGTAAGGAAGAAAGCGAAGATCAATCCAAAAATGATCGTCCAGCTCAACGGTCCCCAGAATACCACACTGTCTCCCCCAAAGAAAAGATGCGGGTTCAGATGTTGAAAGAAAGAAACAAAATCAATATTGAACCCAACTGCTAATGGCAGTAAACCCAGTATGGTAGCCATTGCTGTTAGCATTACCGGGATGATACGGATCTTGCCAGCCTGTATCGCTGCTTCTCTTGTTTTTACTCCCCTGCTGCGCAATTCATCTGTAAATTCTATCAATAGGATCCCATTCTTGATTACGATACCGGCAAGGCCAACAATGCCTACCATTAGCATAATGGTAGCAATGGTCATTCCTGTAAAAGCATATCCCAGCAATACACCGATTATTGAAAAGAAAATTTCCGTGAGTACAATAAAGGGTTTACTCATAGAATTAAACTGCAGTACCAATATCAAGAAGATCAATCCTAATGCTATTCCTAGTGCAGTGCCCAAAAAAGTATTTGTTTCTGCTTCCTGCTCTCCCTGCCCGGTTTGCTTAATGGTTACATTTTCCGGAATTCCCTTTGCCATTTTTTCCCGGAAGTCGGCGATCTTTACTGCAAGTTCTGCATTTACTTTACCCGACATGGTGGGGTCCAGTACATTTGATTGCAACTGTATCGTTCGCTTTACATTTTTACGGGCAATGGCACCGGATGTATTGGTATAATCCACCGTTGCCACCGCACTTACCGGAACCGATTTAACCATCATGGTATTCATATCCATAAAGGTTATGCGCATATTCATGATATCGGTTACATTGTTTCGCAACAGGTCGGTATAACGCAACTGGATTTTATACTCATCTTCCCCATCTTTTAATTTGCTTACCTCTTTACCAAAAACTGCGGTGCGTATCTCCTGCCCGATCTGCCCCGTGGTAAGCCCTTCCATCATCGCTTTCTCACGGTCAACGTTAATCGTAATTTCAGGGCTATTGAGGTCAACATCCATTTTCAGGTTTTCAATTCCATAAACCTGGTTTGTGTCTAAATAATTTTGAAGATTGCTCGCCACTTTTGCGATCTGCTCAAACTCATCTCCTGTTATCTCCACATTCACCGGCGGATCTGTTGGCGGGCCGCCATCTTCCTTCGCCACTTCAATACTTGCGCCCGGTATGCCTTTCATCTGGTCGCGTATGGCATCAATATAAGGCAGCGTATGCTTGCCGCTTCTTTTTGCGTATTCAACAAATGAAACCTGTATCCTGCCAAGGTTTGGCCGCACACTCCGGTTATTATCCCTGGGGTTATTGGCGCTATTGGCCACATTGGTGATGATACTTTCAACGATGCTGCCGGGTGTGCCTGGGTTCTCTTTTTCCAAAACCTTGTACACCCTTTTCTCCAATACCTGTGTTACGCTATCCGTTGTTTTTATGTTTGTACCAACCGGCATTTTCAAATACACATAAATAAAATTAGGATCCCCGCTGGGGAAGAAGGTGGATTTATTTCCTCTTAACATCAGCAGGCCTGCAGAAACCGGGAATAATATAAACAAACTAACGAGCATCCATACGGGCCTGCGGCCTTTGAGTACCCATCGCAATAAATTTTCGTAATGATTCATCAGCCAGGGCAATACCCGATGCTGGAATGAGTGAATGATATCCCGGAACACAAAACGATTGAGCACCGATAACAAAGCCATGAATAAAAGAAAATTGGCGAACCCATGCCAGCCGGCTAAATGCAGCAGCACACCAAAAATGATCGGAACCCAAAACACGGGTGTTTTAAATAACTGGTTCTTCGGCTTATCATATTCGGGGCCTTCCGGTTTCATAAAACTTACCGCAAATACCGGGTTAAAAATAAATGCAACGATCAGCGAAGCAGCTAATGTAAGGATCAGCATCGTGGGCAGGTAGATCATGAACTTGCCAATGATGCCCTTCCAGAAAAGCAATGGGAAGAAGGGCGCCAATGTTGTAGCAGTGCCCGCAAGCACCGGAATAAATATCTCACCCGCAGCTTCCTTAGCACTTCGGATGATGGGTACCTTGCCCTGGTTATAGATACGATGCGTATTTTCAATTACCACGATGGCATCATCCACAATAATGCCCAATCCGAATAATAAAGCAAAGAGCACAATAAAATTCAGTGTAACTGTTGTGCCAATGATCGAATCGGCGATCGGTAAAAACAAGAATGCCACGAACACACTCAGTGGCACACTCAGCGCCACAAAGAATGCATTGGTAACTCCCATAAAGAACATCAGTACCAGCAATACCAATACAAAACCAATGATGATGGTATTCACCAATTCATTGAAAGAGGTAGCAGTGGCCTTACTTTGATCGCCGGTGATAACCACCCTGAGCCCTGATGGTATTACCCCATCCGATTGCATCTTCGCAACAATATCCTTGATCTTTCCGGCAGCGCTGATGAGGTTTTCTCCCGCACGTTTAATGATATTTATTGTTACCACGTTCTTGCCATCCAGTCGGGCATAGCTCTCCTTATCTTTTATGGTATCTTTTAATTCAGCAATGTCTTTCAGGTACACTGATGCGCCTCTTGCGCTACTGCGTACAATAATTTGTTGCAGGTTCAGTACAGAAGTGAACTGCCCTTTTATTTTCAGGGTACGTTTCATATCACCCACTTCTATCAATCCGCCTGTGATATCATGATTTTCCCTGCTGATGGCATTCTCGATATCCATGAAGCTCACCCTTGCTGCCTGCATTTTATAAGGATCCACATTCACCTGTATCTCTCTTTCGGGTGCGCCTACAATTTCAGCACGGGTTATCTCGGAAAGCTCTTCAAACTTATCCTGCATTTTTTTGGCATACTCTTTTAGCTTAACCCCGTCGTAATCCCCGCTCACATTCACAAACATGATGGGCATCTCGCTAAAGGCAAATTCCTGTGCGTTAGGCTGTACCGTTAGGTCATTGGGCAGGTCGGTCCTTGCCTTGTCAATGGCATCCTTTACTTTTTGTTTCGCGAGTTCTGTCTTTACATCGGTGTCAAATTCAATGATAATGAGGCTGTAATCGGTTTGAGAAGTACTGGTGATCTTTTTTACCTTGGCACCACTGATACCTTTCAATTGTTTTTCAATGGGCCTTGTAACAAGGTTCTCAATATCCTTGGGCGAATTACCAACATAGATAGTGCTTACACTAATGGTGGGTACTACAATATCCGGAAACTGCTCTTTGGGCATCGTATTGAATTTTATCAACCCATACAATGATATCAAAATGGCAATGATATAAATGGCCGTGCGATTATTGATCGCCCAACTGGTGGGGCCAAATTCCTTGAACTTCTTGCTTACTCCTTCTATAAAACTCATAAAAATATTTTTGTAGTCATCAGTTAGTTATATGATCAGCTCCTGTTGCGTCGCACGCTTGTACATCAGATCTTTGCTGGAGCCTTATTTTATATCCGTTCCTATCAACTGCCCTTCATACAAATTTTGGTATCCTTCAATGATCAGTTGTTCACCGCCACTTAGCCCGCTTCTTATTTCCACATCATTGCCATATACTTCGCCAATGAGCACGGGCACTTTCTTCGCAACCGTTTTACCATTGCTTAATTTGGTGAGCACAAAAACATATTTGCTATTCTCATCCGTTTGCACGGTATTCACCGGTATTACAATGGCATTGGGCATGGCATAGTCGAGTATTTTCAGAAGGGCGGATTGGTTGGGTTTTAAAGCGGGATCATAAGGGATCTTTGCTTCGGCTATGAATCCCCGTAAGGTTGCATCGATGGACTGGCTGATAAGAGAAATGGTAGAAGCAAACGGTTTTGTATTTGCATCCGGGATCGTTATCAGCACAATAGAGCCCTTATGCAGTTTTGTGAGATAATTTTCGGGGATACTGGTAACTACTTTTAAACTGCTGGTGTTCACGATCTTTATCTGCGGCCCCGTTGCCGACATCCCGGTAAAAGTTTCTCCCACACGTATATTTACAATATCTGCGATACCACTTACATCACTATACACATTGGCGGTATTCATTTGTTCTACTGCAACCTGCACCTGTTCCTGTGATGACTTCAATTGATTTTCCAACCCTTCCACATTTGTCCTTGCCGTTATCAGTTGCACTTCCGTACCAATACCCTGGTCCCATAAATTTTTCTGGCGCTCGTAAATATTCTTTGCGAAACTTAATTGTGTTTTAATGCCTTCCAATTGTTGCCTGGCTGCGGTAACCTGCTGGCGTATGATGGCATCATCCAGTTTCAATAATAATTGCCCTTTCTTCACCATTTGCCCTTCGTGCACATAAAGTGCTTTTACCTGTCCGGCCATGCCACGTGGTGAGATGTAAGAGATATTCTCAGCATCCACTTTTCCCTGCAGGTCGATATAATGTTTAAAATCATTCTTGGTGACCGGCGAAACTGCCACGAGTTTTATCTTTGATGAATTGGCAGCACTGGTATCTATCTTAGCCAGTTCATCCTGCACTTTCCGGATCTGTTCATCCGTCTTGCCCTTTTCCGTTTTCAGTTTTTCCAGTTCTGCTTTTTTATCATTGATAGCAGCGTTGCCTTCTTTTGAACTATTTCCGCAAGAACTTAAAAGAACCAGGGCTGTAGCGCTTATCACAAAATATTGTTTCATCGTATGTTGGTTTATTGGTCTCATTGTTTAATAAATTAGATCTGCTTAAAGTTTACCGGTTGATTTCAGGAAATTCACCCTTGCGATCACCGCATCATATAACGCTTTAAAATAATTGCCCTGGGCCTGTTGTAATTCGGTATCGGACTGTAATATTTCAAAGCTGCTACCCAATCCCTGTTCATATTTTTTCCTGGTGGTTTCAAATACTTTCAGTGCAAGCACCATGTTTTGTTTTTGCGTTTGCAGTGCCAACACGGCATTACTATACGTGTTACGGGCAATGCCTTGTTCCATATCGATCAGGCGTTTTACATTCTCGATATTATTATTGTTTTTTTCGAGGTTGAGTTTAGCCTGCTGCAGTTTATATTTTCGTATGCTGCCGTTATAAATGGGGAGGGTGATATTAACACCGACCAATGTGGTATTGATCCATTTTTTATCTTTATAGAAATCGAATTTATCACGTTGTGCCTGGCTGTTAAAGTTACCATACAGGGATACCGTTGGATATTTGCTGAGTTTATTTCTCCATATGTCCAGTTTCATCAGGTCGCTGGCTTTTTTTAATGTCTTTATTTCGTTACGGTCGTCATAATTAAAATCAGCGGTAGACAGGATGCCTTTATTCACCAGGTCTTCGCTTAATGTGTCCTTTAAAACCAGGGTATCGGTTTGTTGAATGCCCATCGCATTCTTTAAAAGTATATAGCTGATGGAGATGCCGTTCTCAAGCTGGTTCTTCGTGGTCTTAATATTATTGAGGGATACCGTGGTCTTATCCAGGTCGAGCCGCTCAGCAAAACCATTTTTGAATATCTCTGTCTGGTCGTGCAATAGTTTTTCCAAACGCGTAACGCTTTCCTTTAAATAGACCAGTTGCTTTTCTGCTATCAAAACACCATAATAAGTTTTGTACACATTCAACCTTATGTCGTCTTCTTTCACTTTCATATTGTCTGTTGCCAACTCCAGTGCATCTTTACGGGCTTTGAGAGCAACAAATACATCCGGTTGAAACAATAATTGTGTGAACTGAACACCGTAGTTCATGTTCCATGGATATACAAATGAAAAATCAAGCAGTGGGGCTGTTGCACTTTCCGGGCGCGTGATAGTACTTCCATTACTTCCCTTAACTCCCTGTGTGATCAGGTCGTTGTATAAATAGTAATTAGAATTGGCAAATCCTATTGTTGGTACCGACAAGTAATGATTCATTCCAATGGTGCCGTTTATCTGCGGGTATGCGGCAGCGGTATATTCTTTGTTCTTTGCGGCCTGTAATTTATAATCGATATTGGCGTTTTTCAGGTCCAATACATTTTGAAATGCGATGTCCACGGCCTGTTTTACAGTTACCGGAACAGCTTTTTGAGCCATCGCCTTACCAAATAGCAGCATACTAACCAGCGCTATCTTATTTAACCATTTTCTTTTCATCATTCAAAGTCTTTTTAATTCTGTCTTGTTGATATTTTAAAGTGAGTTTGTATCCTTTTTGAGAAACCACGCCAAATAAAAAATTAAGCAATATCTCTTCCTCAATATCGGCCAGGCTCGATCTTACCTTACCATGAAAATCGGGGTTGAACGGAAGTGTTACACTTTCTACCCTGAACCTCGACAGTATATCTATCTTGATATCGGGCCTGTATAATTCTTCACGGATACCCCGTAGGAGGTTTTCTTTTATAATAGTGTAGAGGTAATCGTTCTTATGTTTTGAAAATTTCTGAAAAGCTCCGGGGTGGTATTTCTGCATGTCGAAAAGCAGGGAATTATTCATGGAGCGAAATATCTCCATCATGAATTCCATGGCAAGGAATATTTCATGGATAGCATTATCAGCGGCCTGGCGGTCTGTTTCGCAGCAAGATTGGTTGTATTTGATAATAGTGCCCACTACTTCGTCTACCAGTTCGTCTTTATCGGCATAATACAGGTAGATGGTCTTTTTGCTTATGCCCAGCGCCGTGGCAATATCATCCATGCTTACACTTCGCAGGCCATACTGCATGAAAAGGTCGTGCGCCTTTTGCCTGATACGATCAATTGTTGCGGTGTCTGTCATAATCGGGTACAAAACTAAGGAAACTTTCAATGTAATCAAAGTTTCCGTCATTATTTTCAGTCGCCCGTAACAATTTTTTGGGCCTGGGCCATGAATTCCTTTCTGGCAGAGGCAGTTCAATGGATTATCTTTGTTGAATAAATACTTGTTTATGAAAAAGCCTTTCCACTATAAGAAGCTGTTACAATATTTCCTGCAGGGGCTATTGATATTGGCGCCCGTTGCCATAACCGCCTATTCTATTTTCTGGGTGGTTTCATCTATCGACAGCTGGATACCCATCTTCACTTATATCGACAAGAGCGGACTGGTACACGTAAGGAATTATGGTATCGGGTTTGTCATTATTATTATGGCCCTGATGATCATTGGGTATTTCAGTTCTTTTTTTATCACCAGCCGTATGCTAAGCTTTATGGACAAAGTGCTGGAAAAAACGCCGGGCATAAAATATATATACTCTACCACCCGTGATTTTTTTGAAGCATTCGCAGGCGACAAAAAGAAATTTACCAAAAACGTGCTGGCCAATGTGGATGACAATGATGTATGGCGCGTAGGTTTTATTACCCAGGACGATATGGAAGAGTTTGGCTTAAAAAATTATGTGGCCGTTTATGTGCCCATGGCATATTCCGTTGCGGGTAATGTATATATAATCCCAAAAGGAAGAGTACGGCCCATTGAAAATATCAGTGCATCCCAATCCATGAAGTTTGCAGTAAGCGGAGGTGTTACATCCATTGAAGAGGAGGAAGTAAAATAACACAGTTCTACGTGGAAAATACATTGTGGTGCGTTTGTGGTTGGGGTAAAAACTAATTATTTTTATCTCCAACCCGTACAATGAAAAGAGTAGTCCCCATATTATTCTTTACTGTTTTATTCCTATTACCTGCTCACAGGTCATACTGCTGGGGGTTTTATGCTCACCAGAAAATAAATTATTACGCTGTTTTTTTATTGCCGCCCGAAATGCTGGTATTGTATAAACCCAATATCGCATTCCTCAGCGAACATGCAACAGATCCGGATAAAAGAAGGTATGCGGTACCGGGAGAAGGTGCGCGGCATTATATTGATATTGATCATTACGGGCCCTATCCTTACAATACATTACCCAGGAAGTGGAAAGATGCAGTGGCAAAGTATGGAGAAGATTCTTTACTGGCATACGGTGTGGTACCCTGGAACATAGAAGGCATGCTGAGCCGCCTGACCAATGCTTTTAAAGAAAAAGATTTTGGTAAGATAATGAAAACCAGTGCAGAGTTGGGCCATTATATCGCCGATGCGCACGTACCCCTGCATACTAACAGCAACCATAACGGGCAATTCACCAACCAGCGGGGCATACACGCTTTTTGGGAAAGCCGGGTTCCGGAGTTATTAGCTGAAAAAGAATTTGATTTTTTCATTGGCAGGGCACAATACATTCAAAACCCGGGTGACTTTATCTGGAAACGGGTATTGGAAAGTGCAAAAGCCGCAGATTCAGTATTAAGTTTTGAAAGGATCCTCACCCGAAAATTTCGGGAAGATAAAAAATACGCTTTTGAAGAAAGGAATGGCAAAATGATACGCCAGTATTCATCTGCTTTTACCATTGTTTATAATAATATGCTCAACGGGATGATCGAACGCCGTATGCGGCAATCCGTTTTTTGCATCGCTTCTTTCTGGTATACGGCATGGGTGAATGCCGGCCAGCCCGGCCTGAAAGAGCTGGCCAATAAACATTTTTCTGAATCAGATATAAAAGAATTTGAGCAACTAAATAATGATTGGAATAAAGGGGGAAAGATGATGGGGCGTGAAGAATGATCACAGATTACACGGATTTCATCGATTTGAGGGAAGGATTAATTTGATTTAGGTATTTTTGCAACTCAAATTTGCAAAATGAATATTATCGATTCCCCTTTTAGGGGATTAGGGGGCGTGGTACATAATTTTAATGCAGGCCCTTCCATTTTACCTAAAACAGTTTTTGAACAGGCGGCAGCGGCCATTCTTAATTATAATGATACCCGCCTTTCCATTTTGGAATTAGGCCATCGCACTTCTCTTTTCCAGTCGGTGATGGATGAGGCCCGCGCATTGGTTAGGGAACTGATGCAATTGGATGACGACCATGAAGTATTATTCCTGCATGGTGGCGCTTCCACACAATTCATGCAGGTACCAATGAATTTACTGGATGATAAGGAAACCGCTGCATTTGCCGATACAGGCGTGTGGAGTACCAAGGCCATCAAAGAAGCAAAACTATTTGGAAAGGTAGAAATTGTTTGCAGCAGCAGGGATGCAGGTTTCAGTTTTATTCCAAAAGATTTTGCTGTTCCCAATGATGCAAAATACCTGCACATCACTACCAACAATACCATTTACGGATCGCAATGGCAAACCATTCCCAAGACCAGTAATTCATTGGTAGCGGATATGAGCAGCGATATTTTAAGCAGGGTGCTCGATTTTAATACGTTCGACCTGATCTATGCGGGCGCACAAAAAAATATGGGGCCTACAGGTGTAAACCTGGTTATAGTAAATAAAAACATTTTAGGAAAGGTGAAACGTGCCATTCCTACCATCATGGATTACCGCAATCATATCAAAGAGGGGTCGATGCTGAACACACCACCCGTATTTGCTGTTTACGTTTGCATGCTTACGCTTCGCTGGTTAAAGTCACAGGGAGGTGTAGCCGCAATTGAAAAGCTGAACAATGAAAAAGCGGCTTTATTGTATGCAGCCATTGATGAAAGCCCTTTATTCAAAGGCACCATCAACAAAGAAGACAGGAGTAAAATGAATGTTTGTTTTGTAATGAATGATCCTTCCCTGGAAGAAGCCTTTTTGAATTTCACGAAAGAGAACGGCATTGTGGGTATAAAAGGCCATCGCCTTGTTGGCGGCTTCAGGGCCTCTTTATATAATGCTTTACCAATAAGCAGCGTAGAAGTGTTGGTACAATTGATGAAAGCGTTTGAATCGAAAAATGCTTAAATAACATTGCAATACATTTGCAGCAAATTACACAGAACCCATGATCACAATACAGCCCTTTAAAGCATTAAGGCCCGAAGCGCAACTGGCAAAGCAGGTAGCAGCAAGGCCTTACGATGTACTCAGCAGCAAAGAAGCAAAGATAGAAGCACAGGGCAATTCAGCCAGTTTTTTACATATCACCAAAAGCGAGATCGACCTGCCGGAAGATATCGATGTGCATGCGCAGGCAGTGTATGATAAAGCAAAAGAAAATCTTGGTGCATTTATCAGCCGCAAGATCTTATTCCGTGAAAGCAAGCCTTGCTATTATATCTATGAACTTGTAATGAATGGAAAAAGCCAGACCGGCCTGGTATGCGGAAGCTCGGTGGATGATTATGAAAAAGGCCTTATCAAGAAACATGAATTCACCCGTCCGGATAAGGAACTGGACCGCATCAATCACATTAAAACAACCGGGGCGCAAACGGGTAATGTTTTCATCGCCTATAAAAATGTAGATGCCATTGATACCCTCATCAGTGAATGGAAAACAGCACATAGCCCGGTCTATGACCTTATTGCAGATGATGGCATACAACATACCGTATGGATCGTGAATGATGATAAGGCCATAAGTCGCATCAGCGGCCTGTTCAAAGAACTGGTACCTTGCACCTATATAGCTGATGGGCATCATCGTGCCGCTTCTGCCGCTAAAGTGCGTTTATCCCTTGGCGATACTACAACTGCAGCAGCCGGCTATTTTTTAACCACCTTGTTCCCGTCCAACCAGTTGCATATCATGGATTATAACAGGCTGGTAAAAGACCTGAATGGTTTAACGGAAGAAGCATTCATTAACGCTGTTAAGAATAATTTTTCTGTTACAAAAGCCGGGGGCGCTTTTTCCCCGGCACAACTGCATCAGTTTGGAATGTACCTTAATAACCAGTGGTATCAATTAACGGCTAATGCAAACAGTTATACCACCGACCCCATTGGCGTATTAGATATCACCATCCTTCAGGATAATTTATTGGACCCTGTATTAAATATCAAAGACCAGCGTACAGATAAACGTATTGATTTTGTGGGTGGCATCCGTGGTCTTGGCGAACTGGAAAAAAGGGTGAACAGCGGGGAAATGGCTGTGGCCTTTAGCCTGCACCCGGTAAGCATTTCGCAACTATTTGATATTGCAGATAGTGGCAATGTAATGCCCCCTAAAAGCACCTGGTTCGAACCCAAGTTAAGGGATGGCCTCTTAACACACCTGATCGACACAATAAAGTTCTAAATGCCGCCACGGGTTTTATGTATCGCTTTTCATCGTAATTTTATATTGATGAGGAAGATCAAAGTATTTCTTTTTAGTATCTCTTTTATGCTGGTTGCCGGTTTTGCAATTGCGCAGGATGCAGCGCAATTACATGAAACCGCAAGAGCATTTATGCGCCAGGGTGATTATGCCAATGCGGTGCTGATTTTGAACAGGGCCACTCTTTTAGACCCAAAGAATATAGAGATCACAAAAGACCTTGGTCTGAACTATTATTTTTCAAAAGATTATACAAAGGCGCTCGATATCTATAAGCCTTTACTCGATCGTGAGGAAGCAGATGACCAGTGTTTCCAGATCGCCGGGGATATTTACCTGGCGCTGGATCAGCCAAAAGAATGCGACAAAGTATATAAAAAGGGGTTAAAGAAATTCCCGGCAAGCGGCCCCTTGTACAATGAACTGGGAGAATTAATGTGGAGCCAAAAAGATTTTGCTGCCATCAAACAATGGGAAAAGGGTATTGAAATGGATCCCGCCTTTTCTAAAAATTATTTTAACGCATCCCGGTATTATTATTTTACCAAGGATAAAGTGTGGAGCATCTTATACGGCGAAATATTTTTGAATATAGAACCCAATGGCACTTCATCGCAGGAAATAAAAAATATTTTACTGGAGAGTTATAAAAAATTATTCCTGGATGCCGACATAGAAAAAAATTATCCTGAAAAGAACAGTTTTGTCCTGGCATTTTTACATACCATGAACAAACAAAGCCTGGTGGCATCGGCTGGTATCGATGCCGAATCACTTACAATGATCAGGGTACGTTTCATACTGGATTGGTACAACGAATACGGCGATAAATTCCCTTACCGTTTATTTGACCAGCAACGACAGTTATTGCAGGAAGGCATCTTTGATGCATATGATCAATGGATATTTTCTGCGGCTCAAAATCTGCCTGCTTACGAGAACTGGACCAATACACACCCCAATGAATACAATGAATTGCTCCGTTTCCAGAGAGGACGGGTGTTTAAAGTACCCGCCGGACAATACTATCATTGATACACCCACCATCCACCCTTATCCCTTTCGGTAGTGCACCAGTTTGGTAACTCGTAAAAAAATGATTTTTGTCAGCATAACAGTCTTCGCAGGGGGGGGCAACACAGGCAAATCAGCGAGATCGTTTTCAAACTGCCCACTACCCTTTGCCGTATATGAAAGGGGAATAATATATTTTCATTAACTTGTCATTCAAAATTATTTTTTATGGAAGAACAACGGGATGAAAAATTATGGCAGATAGCCAGGCGCCGCGCAGATTTTCAAAACAGCCTGCTCGGCTTCATGGTCATCACCGGTATTTGCTGGGCAATATGGTACATGACCTCCTATCGTAATGGCCATGAGTACGGAACCCCCTGGCCATTATGGGTAATGCTTGGTTTGGGCATCAGTTTATTTTTAAAATTCATCAGGGCTTATAAAACCGATAAAGACACGTTGGCTGAAAGAGAATATGAAAAACTGAAAGGCAAGAACCAATAACACCACACCCGAACGATTGCGTATGAATGAACATTCAAGGATATTTGATTGCATAGACTTCCAGCTAAATAAATTTCCAAAAGAAGATATGCTTTGCGGAAAAGAAGCCGGTGTATGGAAGCCATACAGCACTATTGAAGTAAAGGCATTGGTGAATAAACTGAGCGCCGCTTTATTGCGTTTAGGCGTTAGCGGTAATGACATGACCATTGAAAAACAGGATAAGATCGCCCTGGTTTCAAAGAATTGCCCCGAATGGATAATCCTTGATCTTGCCTGTCAACAGATCGGCGCTGCACTTTGTCCTATCTATCCCACTACCAATATCAATGAACTGGAGTTTATCTTTAATGACGCTACCGTAAAATTTGCATTTGTAAGCGGGCAGGAGATACTGGACAAGGTAAATAATATCCGCAGCCGCGTACCCAGCCTGGTGAACGTATATAGTTTTGATGAATTGCCCGGTGCTGATCACTGGAAAAAAATACTTACTCCCGTGGAGGCATTTGACCTCGTAAAACTGGAAGACATAAAGAATAGCATTCTTCCTGAACATTGTGCTACCATCATTTACACTTCGGGCACAACGGGTACGCCAAAGGGAGTAATGCTCAGTCATCATAATATTGTAAGCAATGTCATCAATTGCAAAATAAGTTTCCCTTTTGAAGATAACCCCGCTGCAAAGGCATTGAGTTTTTTACCGCTCAATCATATTTTTGAGCGCATGAT
>JANYIM010000071.1 GCA_025362055.1 Bacteroidota bacterium | reverse complement strand
GAAAAAGAAATTTTTAGAAAATATGCTTATCCTGTAAGTAAAGAAGTATTTTTGCTCTGGGATAACGATCCGGCCGGCTGGGCTCCGCAAAATCACAGTTGCAACCCAAATACCGCCTATGAAGGACTGAATGTGGTCGCCTTGCGCAATATTGCAAAGGGTGAAGAACTAACTCTCAATTACGCATCCTTTCTGGATGAGAATATGGAGCCCTTTCACTGCCAGTGCGGTTCTCCGGCTTGTTGCGGTGTTGTTACTGGAATTCCAGGCAACTCGGTAACAGAAAGAGAAATGGCACAAGGATTAAACGTCAAGTAGTTTCCCCGGTCTTACTAACCGCCCATTGCAATTTTATATGGCCCGAAGTGGCTTTATTCAGATGATTTAAGGATCAAAAGAAAAGAACTATGTCACGATTTCAGATTTTGCGAAGCCTGATGATGAAGCATAAATATCAGTTGATATTTACCTACTCCCTATTCTCACTTGAAATGGCGGGCAACCTCTTGCGTTTCTATTTTTTTGGCGAAGCCATCAACGACCTCATCAAGGGCAGCTACCATGGATTGATTGTATTAACGGTGGTTCATCTTGTTTATTTAGTGATCGGCACCATCCGCCATATGTATGATACCCGCACCTATTCTGCCATTTATACCTCGTTGGTCACAAAATTCTTAAGCCGCCGTTTTAGCAAGATCGAAGTATCAAAACTCAGCGCACATTCTACCTTAGCGAGAGAGTTTGTTGATTTCCTGGAACACGACCTCGTATTTGTGATAGAAGCTGTTTATAATTTATTGGGCTCGCTGATCATTTTGTTCTTTTATGATAAAACGGTCGTGCTGATCTGTCTTGGCATATTCGTTCCCGTAATTGCGGTAAGTCATTTTTATGGAAGAAAGATGAGAAGGCTTAACCAGCTTAAGAATGATGAATTGGAAAAACAGGTTGATATTATATCAACCGGTAATAGCACCATCATTCGCCAACACTATAATAATTTACGCAAATGGCAGGTAAGGATCTCAGATAAAGAAGCATGGAACTTTGGCTTCATGGAGATAATGGTATTGGTGGTGATCGGCGCAGCCTTGCTGGCTTCAAAACAGATGCACAATTCTACAGTGCTTGCAGGAAGCTTATTTGGTATCTATAGTTATATATTAAAATTTGCATCCGGACTGGATACCATTCCTTATACAATACAGCGCCTGTCTTCCTTAAGTGATATCACCCGCAGAATTGAATTGCAGGCAGATGATTTTCCCGAAGATCCTGCACTTCAAACACCGGGCGGAAATTCTTTTCTGCCTAATATTATTAACCAGGTACCCGAGCTTTCTTTGTAAAAATTTCGCAAAAGCAACCGCCGGGAATCACTATGTCCCCCCGGAGGGCCGGCCTCTCTGTGGTCTTTGTGAAAACCCTTTGTGACCTTTGTAGTAAATATCATTCCTCCTTTCGTTTTACCACCAGGCACCAATTATTCTCAAGGTGTAAATATCCGAACTCATAACAGAAATGATAAATATTCCCCTTTTGATTGGTATAGAGATGCGTAAAATATTTGAACAGGAACCCCTGCTGTAATAATTTTTCCTGTTTTGTCTTTACCATTTTTTCATTGGCAGGTAACAGCTCTTCCAATATGCGCCGGTTCTTTCGCAATGCATTATTAATATTGCGCACCATATTGTTGCTATCTGCTTTCAGTTGATTATTAAATGCATTCCTGCAATAATCATCACAAAACTTTTTATCGGTGCGGCCCCTTACTGATTTACTACAGGCAAGGCAACTCCTGGGAATAGATGCTGTTAACATAACTACGGATTTAAAATTATCAGGTACAAATTCTTATCTGAAACATTTACAAACGGCTACATCCGCAAGCAAATGACTAAAAACCGACTCCCGTTTTTCCACCACCACATCTTTGCATCATCAATTGGAGGGCCCGCCGGTTGATTGAAATAAATTAATAACCCGCCCCCATCCCCTAAAGGAGGTATGGGGCGCACAAAAATTAAAATTATGTACGCATTAAAAAACAAAGTCCAACTGATTGGCAACTTAGGTGGTGCACCTGAAGTTAAGAACACTGAAAGCGGCAAAAAATTAGCCCGCTTCAGTATCGCCACCAACGAAGTCTATAACAATGCCAAAGGTGAAAAGGTTAAAGAAACAACCTGGCATAACCTGGTCGCCTGGGGCAAGGTTGCAGAGATCGTTGAAAAGTATTTGAATAAAGGAAGCGAGGTTGCTATTGAAGGCAAGCTCATTAATCGCAGCTATACAGACAAGGATGGCGTCAAAAAATACATCACCGAAGTTCAGGTGAATGAATTGTTGATGCTGGGGAGTAAGGCTACTGCATAATTTCCTTTATCAGGATAGAAAAGGTTTTCACAGCGTACCCCTGTGGGAACCTTTCTATCTTTTAAACCCTTTGTGATGCAATGCTAAAAACATTTTTATTAAATATGAAGGGAAAAACACGGGTATATCAAAAGAAAATAACAGGTTCGATATTGATTACAGAACAAGCCTGCTTATAAACGACCTGGTCATTGTTAACTTTATTTCTCATAATATTGTAAAAAACATTTTCAGGCAAGTAAACAGTTGGTAGGCCTGTCTCTACGCTTTCCGCAGCTCATTCACATGTTGATATCACTGGCCAGATAACTTTTTCTGCAAAATTTTCACTACCTGCGGGAAACAAAAAATTATGCTAACAATAGAACATAACGAAATATTTGACCTTGCCTACCGCTTTGTTACAGAAACCAGCGAAAACATCTTCCTCACCGGTAAGGCGGGTACAGGCAAGACTACTTTTCTTAAATACCTAAAAGAACACTGTAGTAAAAATATTGTGGTGGCTGCGCCAACGGGCGTAGCGGCTATTAATGCCGGAGGTGTTACATTACATAGTTTGTTTCAATTGCCTTTTCACCCTTTCTTACCAACATCGGGCAATAAGACCGGTTTATTATCAAAGATCCGGTATAATAAACAACGGCAACAGTTATTGCGCAAAATGGACTTATTGGTGATCGATGAAATAAGTATGGTAAGGTGCGATGTAATGGATGCAATTGATACTGTTTTAAAAAGCGTCCGCCGCAATCATCATTTACCATTTGGCGGCGTACAGGTATTGTGCATCGGCGATCTTCATCAGCTATCTCCTGTTGCGCAAAACCAGGAGTGGAATATTTTAAAGGAGTATTATGACTCTCCTTTCTTTTTTGATAGTCTTGCCGTTAAACAACAAATGCCCCTGCTCATTGAATTGAATAAGATCTATCGCCAAAAAGAAGAAAGTTTTGTTGCACTGCTTAATAAGGTTCGCAACAATGAAATGGGTGC
>JANYIM010000070.1 GCA_025362055.1 Bacteroidota bacterium | reverse complement strand
AAATGAGAAGAAAATTTTCCGGATGTAGTGTCTTCCAATTTTCCCAGGGTTGCTGCGGTCCAATAACCGCTGCGGGAAGCACCGCCATCCGCCAGTGTAAAATAGACAGGATATTCGCCTTTTTCGATAGCTTCTTTTCTTTGATTGGCCCAGTTAATGAAATATTCTTTTAAACCGGGACGTGTTTTAAATATTGATGCTGAACTTGATTTGATCAGGGTCACATTATGGGGTTCATTGAATAATTTTCCGAATACTAATATCAGCATCAGGATCACTACATGAAAATTGACCCGGAATACAACAGAAAAGAAAGTGATGATACAAAAGATACCCGTTAATACTCCAAAAGCCAGTAAAACGGTAGCAAAGCTGCCCAACATTACCGACCATTGGTAACTGAGGATGGCAGCAATATAAATGACCAGGGAGATAGCAGCAATGATATTATAGGTAATAAAAAACCATTTTTCTTTTTGAGGTATATTGGCATTGTATAAGATCCTTTCCCATACGTTGATGGAAAAATCATTACCCTTGTCTTTTTCCGACTGCTGCCATGCCTCAATAGAAGAGAATTCCAGCGGCATTTCAAAATGAGTTTTGCTGCGGTCTATAACCGGTAATCTTCCCCGGCGCACGACCACTATAAATAAAAAACTCAGCTGGACTAAAATGATGGAGCAAAAAAGTATCCATGCTTTTGCGGGCAATAAAAAATCGGTAGAAGAAACGGTGTTTAACAGTAGTATTAATACGGCAACAAGCCCGGTTAATTTATAAACGCGATTAAAATTCTTCTTCTCATTTTTCTCTTTTTCTTTTAGTGTGGCTTCGCTGTCCTCCTCGAGATTCCTGACTATATTTAATTTTTTATTCTTGAAATGCTCAAAAGCCTTTGTGAGAAAAGGGTAACAGATAAGACTAACGGCAAGCCATACCCAATCCAGCCAACTTTTTTCATGAACATTAAAATGTAATTGCCGGAGGTCCGGTAAGCGTAAAAGCCCTATCCAAACAATACTAAAACTTAAGTAGCCTAATAGCCGCGGGGTATGATATGCAATGGTATTGTTATCCTTGTATAACTGGTTGCGGCGATAAATTAAAATGCGGCTGCTATACCAGTTCACCAATGCCCAAAACAGAATGGCCAGTAAAACAGCGCCACCAACCCAGGTTCTTTCCAGTGTGGAAATGAGTACATCTCTTCCCTGCGACAGTTTCCAGAATGCAGCCCAGGCAGCCAGGAAGAAAAGAAAGGCAGGGAATAAAAGCCACACCACCCTTAAGAAAACAGTAAAAACCTGCAATGGATGTTTTACAATATGCCACAGCCATCTTGCAATATTATATAAGTGATTAAGCAATGCCCGCATGATAATAAATAATTTAATGCTTTAAGATAGCAATACTATTTACGTTGTGCAATACTTCAAAGCGGTAATATCATTGTTGCGGGATCTGGTTCAGTGTTTTCCAGAGCAGGTCCTTTAATTCGGGTAAGCCCTGACCCGTTACTGAAGAAATAAAAATATGAGGAATGTTTTTTGGGAGTTCTTTTTCTATACCGGCCTTTAATTCATCATCCAGCATATCGCTTTTACTAACGGCGATGACAAAATCCTTCTGTAACATTTCGGGGTTGTATTGTTCGAGTTCATTGTGTAAGATCTCAAATTCCCTTTTATGATCCTTGCTGTCAGCAGGCAATAAAAAAAGCAGGATCGAATTGCGTTCAATATGCCGCAAAAAACGATGGCCAAGGCCCTTGCCTTCAGCAGCGCCTTCAATGATCCCGGGCAGATCTGCAATGCAAAAACTTTTGGCATCACGGTATTCCACCATACCCAATTGTGGTACAAGGGTAGTAAAAGCGTAATCGGCGATTTTGGGCTTAGCTGCGGTTATGCTTGACAGTAATGTAGATTTACCTGCATTGGGAAAACCAACCAAACCTACATCGGCCAATACTTTTAGCTCCAGCACCTTCCAACCTTCCACACCATCTTCTCCGGGTTGAGCATAATCGGGCGCCTGGTTGGTAGCGGTTTTAAAATTACTGTTGCCCAGTCCGCCACGGCCACCCTTCATCAAGATCACTTCCTGCCCGTCTTCCAGGATCTCTACTTCTTTTTCACCCGTGGCCTCATCCCTTGCAATGGTACCCAGCGGCACTTCAATGATAATATCCTTGCCGGTTTTACCGCTCGAATTATTTTTACTTCCGTTCTCACCGTCTTCTGCCAACACATTTTTATAGTAACGAAGATGGAGTAAGGTCCATAATTGCGAATTGCCTTTTAAGATAATATGTGCACCACGGCCACCATCGCCACCATCCGGTCCGCCTTTTGCAGTTAATTTATTGCGCATAAAATGTTTACTTCCTGCGCCGCCATGGCCGCTACGGCAAAATATCTTGATCTGGTCTACAAAATTTGATTTTTCCATCCTGCCGCAAAGGTCTGTAAAGTTTTTAACAGTTTTACCGATTGTATAAGCGAGTCAAATCTCCCTTTTCGGCTACGGATCTCATAATTGGTATTACATTTGTATCTATACCTATAAAGCATTGTATGAAAAAGACCGTTTTCTTTTTGGCTGCAATAATTATTCTTTGTTCTTCTTTCCAAAAAAGAAAGACAAAAAAGCCTGTACCCCTACCTGTTTGTGTACAGCAGTTGATAACAAAATTCAAAAAAGAAGAAGTTGCAAATCCACCAAGAAGTATTTATAGTTATACCTATCATGGTAAAACGGTCTATTATGTACCGGCGCCATGTTGTGATTTTTTCAGCGATCTCTATGATAGTTCCTGTACGATCATTGCTCATCCCGATGGGGGCTTTACCGGAAGAGGAGATGGTAAAATACCTGACTTTTTACAGGATAGAAAAAATGAGAAACTGTTATGGAAAGATAGCCGTTAATCATTTTATTTCATTCCAGGTTTTATAAGTTTTTGGTTGTGGCTGATGGCTTTCATTTTTCTCTCTCAACGGTTCGCATAATTTCCAGCCTTCCAACATTTCTTTTGGCAACTGCTGATAAAATTTTGTTCCTTCTGTTTTCCAATTGATCATTTCATCGGTTACCTCTTTTACAATTTTTCCCGGATTGCCCCATACAATACTTCTTGAAGGGATAATCGTATCTGCCCTGATAAGCGATAAAGCGCCAACAATGCATTCATCACCAAGCATCACATTATCCATGATCACCGCATTCATGCCTATCAAACAATTTCTGCCGATGGTTGCACCATGAATGATGGCGCCATGGCCAATATGACTGCCTTCTTTCAGCAACACAGTGATGCCCGGGAACATATGAATGGTACAGTTTTCCTGCACATTACACCCGTCTTCAATGATGACCTGTCCCCAATCGCCGCGGATAGCAGCACCCGGACCTACATACACATCCCTGCCGATAATTACATTACCAGTAACAACTGCCTGCGGATGAATAAAGGAAGATTCGTGTATCACGGGAATAATATCCCGGAATGAATAGATCATATTTTTTGTTTAATGATAAAGTTAGGCTGAACCTTTTAGTTTTCCGCATTGTGTAAATCAATTTCCCGATACAGAAGGTAATGGGTTTACACAGCAAATATTTTTGCGTTACTAAAATATAAAAACTATGCAAAAAAACTTTGTTGCTGTAAATTATATTAACTGCAGCTCCGGTTATACAGAAAGATTTGAAGAATTATTCGGATCAAGGGCCCACGCCATTGATACCATGCCCGGTTTTGTTGATATGCAGGTACTGCGGCCGGCAAAGGAAGGGGATGCATACCTGATCGTAAGCTATTGGGAAAATGAACTTGCATTTAAAACCTGGACACAGTCCCCGGCATTTATTGAAGGCCATAAACGTGGCTTTGCCGACCTGGCGAAAGCTAAGGCAGAAGGCCGTCCGGTGCCAATGACAAGCGATTTTAAAACCTACCAGGTAATAGCCCGTTAATTTTTGCATATGATGACTGTTGAAAAAACAAGAAGGCCGCAACACTTGCTATTTGGTTAAAGCGAATAGGCTTATGGGGATTTATTTTCTTTTTAGTAAAGGGATTGCTATGGCTTGCAGTTACTTACTGGATAGTAAAGTAATGATGAATTACAGCAGGGTTTTATTAGTACGAAAACAAGTGCCTTTGAATAAAGCAACGGTATGATCGTTTTGGTTGGCGATGGTGATATGATAAAGCCCCGTGCTTTTTCCATTGTGCAATTCCTTCGCCTCTGCTGTTAATATGTCGCCGACGTGCACAGGCTTTAAAAAATTGATAGCAGTATCCAGCGCAACAGATAAAACATTCCTGTTATTACAGGCAAATGCAAAAGCGCTGTCTGACAAGGAAAAGGCAATGCCTCCATGTACAATACCAAACCCATTGATCATTTCCTTTCTTACCGTCATTTTTATTTTGCTGTAACCTTCTTTTATTTCAAGTACCTCAATGCCTAACCACTGGCTAAATAGGTCGTGTTCCATCATATGTGTTACTACTTGTTGCGCAAAAGAATCTTTATCGGGCTGCATTTTAATTTTCTTTAAATAAAAATTGGTTCAAATTATTATTCTCTTCAAAGTCCCCTTTCAGGGGATTTAGGGGGCCTAATCGCCTTTGAAATTTGCCTTGCGTTTTTCCAAAAAAGCACTGATGCCTTCACTGTAATCGGTTGTAGCTGCAGCTTTTTGCTGGTATTCATCTTCCAGTAATAATTGTTCTTCCCAGTTATTATGAAAAGAATTGTTCAAAGCGTGTTTGGTAAAAGCCAGTCCTTTTGTTGGCATTTGCGAAAGTGCTGCTGCAATTTTTTTACTTTCTTCCTCAAAGTTTTCATCAGGAAAATACTGGTAGATCATTCCCATCTTTTCAGCATCGGTAGCAGTGACCTTATCACCCATCATCATTAAAGCACTTGCTTTTTGCCATCCAATTAAACGTGGTAATGTAAAAGTGCCACCACTGTCAGGTATTAGGCCTATCTTACTAAACGCCTGAATGAATGATGCCGATCCTGCCGCAATAACAATGTCGCAGCATAAGGCAATGTTAGCACCCGCACCTGCAGCTACACCATTCACAGCGGCTACCACCGGCTTGGGTAAATTTCTTATTCGTTTTACAATGGGATTATAATGTTCTGATAGAATTTGCCTTATCTCGAGTTTATTATCTCCTACCAATTCACTTATGTCCTGGCCTGCAGAAAACGCTTTGCCGGCCCCGGTGATGTACACGGCACGCACTTCGTGCAATGATGCGGCTTCATCCAGCTTCGCCTGTAACAAAAGCGCCATTTCCCTGTTGAAGGAATTGAATTTTTCCGGGCGGTTCAATGTGATGAAAGCAACGCCTTGTTTTATTTCAAAAAGAATAGAAGACATAATGAATGATTTCTGATGACAATTTACGAAACAGTATACAACTAATGACACTTGAAATGATCAAAAGGCTCTTTACAATCCAGGCACTGGTATAATGCTTTACAGGCTGTACTGCCAAACTCGCTGATACGTTTTGTGTGGTAAGAAT
>JANYIM010000068.1 GCA_025362055.1 Bacteroidota bacterium | reverse complement strand
AAGATCCCTTTTCATGGCCAAACAATTCGCTTTCTATCAGTTCGCCCGGGATGGCCGCACAGTTTACTTCCACCATCGGGCCACTGCTGCGATTGCTTTTTTCATGTATCCATCTTGCCACCAGTTCCTTACCAACACCGTTCTCTCCTGTTATTAATATTCTTGCATCGGTGGGTGCCACTTTTTCAATGGTATCTTTTATCTTTTTAATGGGGCCACTTTCGCCCACCATGTCCTGAGCCTTTCCCACCTTACGTTTCAGCACTTTTGTTTCGGTAACAAGGCTCTGTTTATCCAATGCATTGCGCAAGGTGATCAGCAAGCGGTTAAGGTCCGGAGGCTTACTGATATAATCAAATGCACCTTTTTTTACGGCCTCTACAGCTGTCTCTATATTGCCATGCCCGCTGATCATGATGATGGGGATATCAGGATTGATGTCCTTTGATCTTTCTAAAAATTCAATGCCATCCACCTTGGGCATCTTAATATCACACAATACCACATCATATGTTTTCTCACCGAATTTTCTCAATCCTTCTTCCCCATCTCCTGCTTCCTCAATTTTATATCCTTCATAGCTGAGAATTTCAGATAAGGTTTTCCGGATCGCTTTTTCATCATCAATAATTAAAATACTGGCCATAGGCTTTAACAAAACTTTTATATGGACTAAATGCGAACCTGCATCCCACAACGTTGATCAAATTTAGGACTTTATGCACTTCAAACCATTCTTTATCTTCATCGCATTGCTTTCTTATGCCTGCAATAACCAGGCAGGTAGTGAAAACCATACTGCCCGGCACGTAACTAACGATACCACGGACGCCAATCCTTATCAACGCATCAGCGATATTCCGTTGCCAAAAGGATTTGAAAGACCCAACGTGTCGCCTCAAAGTTTTGCAGCATGGCTGAGAAATATGAAATTGAAAAAAGATAAGACTGTATATCTCTTCAATGGCCAACAGAAGTACAATCAATCGGTGCAATTTGCTGTATTAGATTTTTCAGTTGGTGATAAAGACCTGCAGCAATGTGCCGATGCGGTGATGCGGCTAAGAGCTGAATATTTTTTTGAGATCAAGGCATTTGACCAGATCGTATTTTACGACAATAATAATGTGTCGTATAGATTTACCGCGCCCTTCACCAGGGAAAATTTTTCTGTGTATCTACAAAAGGTGTTCGGCATGTGCGGCTCTGCATCTTTATCAAAACATTTATCTGCGGTTCACTCCTTCGGCGATATACAGGCTGGGGATGTGTTGATCCGTGGCGGTTTCCCGGGGCATGCGGTGATCGTAATGGATGTAGCCGTGAATAAGGCAGGAAAGAAAATATTTTTACTGGCACAGGGTTATATGCCTGCACAGGATATCCATGTGTTGAAGGATCCGATGAATGAAGAATTATCTCCCTGGTATGAACTAAATGATAATGAATTTATCCAAACACCGGAATATACATTTTACCGGAATGAGTGGAAGCGATGGTAATAAAAAAGCAGGTGTAAGATACACCTGCCTGTTATATGATTTCAATGCAAATTATTGCTGATCATATTCTGATTCCCATGCTGTGCCATCATCCCCTTTCTGCCCTTCCATTTTGATCATGAAATTCTTGGCAGGGAAATAAGGTTTCATATGAATATCCAGGTGGATCTTGTCTTTTTGTAAAGGATCCTGTTCAAAGCGACGTATGGTAAAATCTTCTATCAGTTTATCAGGGCCTGTTATACTATCCAGGAATTTAACAATCTGGTTCATCAGGTCTTTTCTTGTATTCGCATTAAAATTTTCAAATGCACGCCGGTTCAAAAAGTCCATCATTACTTTGGTAACATAATCGAATACACGCACTACGGAGTATGTTTGCAGACCCAGGTTATCACCATTGAATAACGTCTTGGCAGAGAAGGCCATTACCTTTCCATATTCATTCACCATCGGTACCAGGCCCATTTTTTCCAGGCTGGCAATTTCGCTTTTTTTTAGGGGAAACTTCACACCATCCACTTCATTCATACTACCAAATTTCTTACCCGCAGTTACCTGGCTCATCAATGTTTTGTATACCTTCCCCGCCAAAGCCCCTGATGGCGGCACATACAGGTCTTCCTCTTCTCCCAACTCACTAAATTTTCCACGCCCTACCAACCAGTTACAGGTCATCATTACATTCGACTTATATTTATCTCCTGCAGTAAGGTTGGCCAATTCAAACATTTCCATTACATCATCAGGTGCATCAAGGTGTTCAAAATCAGTAACCATCATTACTTTATGTTCATGGGCTATCTTCGCCCATTTTTCAACAACTTTATTGGAACCAAGGTAACCGGGCATGACCATGATGCTGTAATTATTGCGCAGGTCAAGCCTGTCGAAATTCATTTTCAATTCTTCATTCACTGCATCAATGAAACGGGTATTGTCAAGGTCCTTCATTTGGTCCAGCTCACAGTTAATGAAAGAAACGTTTTTAATTTTATCGGATTCCGAATTTTTGAAGAACAAGGCTACATTCCTGTAAGACCGTTCCAGTTCTTTGGATTCCTCTACAGCTTTGGCAAGATTATGTTCCAGAACTTTTTGACTGCTCGCTGCTTTTTCCTCGCAAAGATGTACCATATCAGATATCTCATTTCCGGATTCCAGCACTTTTATCCATAAAGCCAATGCTTTTTGTAATGATTCCCGCTCCCCTTTTTTCTGTGCTTCCGTAAGAAAAATATTGCGCCTTGCTTTACGTTCGGGGTTTAAATTTTGGGTGCCTTCGATCGTTGATTCAATAAGATCAAATCCACCAAATTTGGCAAGTTTTTCACTGCTGGATTTCAGAAATTCCAGTGGTTTTTGTATCTCCGGCCTTTCTTTTAGTATCTCCGGTTGTTGTTCTGCTTTTTGCTCCATATTTTCTGGCATAAGTTAATATTTAGGTAAGGTTATTAATGTATTATTTTATGAATTGTCATCTGCTTTAAAAGTAGATATCTCGTCTGAGGAATCTGCATTGCTGCTTGAATTCATACCCGCCCAGAGATTTTTGATCGAATGTTTGCTAACAGTAAGTTCCCTTGCAGAGATCGTTAACCGGGTAACCATCGGATTTTTTCCATCGGCTGTGAATATCTCCTTTAAATAAATGCAGAATGCATCTTTGAACTTAACGGTTTTCATCTGGCTGTTGGCATCCCTCCTGTAAAAAACGATCTTCCCATCTTTTACCAGGTCATGTTTAAATGCCCATTCCAACAGGTAATTATCACTGCTGGCTTCAAGTGTTAACTGTATAAGTCCTCCCTTGGGTATCCCATTAGGCCGGTGATTATGATCTATCATTTGTGTGATATCATATTCCGCAGTAAGAATATTATATTCTTTACCATCCATTTCCAATTTTGCCAGGAATGACATTGATGTTAGTTTTAGTTCAAATAATTGTCAATTCTCCAGGTAATGACCCGGGGAGCGGTCATAGCTACTGGTTACTTATTGTTTTTTAACTCAGCAATCATGCCGTGTATCGCATCCAGCAACGCTGTTTTGGCTTCAGGGTCTGCAAGCGCCGATTTCAGTATCTTATTCGATTTTAGTTGTTTGATGATCTTAAGATATTCATCCTTTTGGGTTGAACTATCCTTCAAAAACTCACTTTGTTCAGTTATTCCTTTTACGCCAAAGTCGCCCAGGTTTTTGAAACTAAGGGTTTCTTTTTTTGTCATGCCATCCGCATCTTCAAAATCAACTGATATGTTTGGCTTATAATGCTCAAACACCTGTTCAACGGTTTGTATTCCATGAACGATCTCAGGTTTAACTGGCGCATCTTTCGTAAGTTTTTCCGCCATTAAGGTCCTGTTTTGAGGTATGTCTGCAAATGCTTCACTAGCATCTGTCTTCACCTCGTTGCCGCCAATACCATAGTTATCTGCCATACATTAGGTTTTTATGAAATAAATATACTGTTTTTTTTATTGAATATTCCAAGTTAATTGTTTTTTTTCATTTAGCTCAGCCTTCACTACGGAGCCCTTTTTGATCTCGTTGTTAATGATCATTCGGCTAAGCGGTTTGCGCAGGGAAGTACGAATAACCCCTTTTAGCGGGCGTACCCCATATTTTGGGGTAAAGCCCAAATGCGCCAGGTGCTCAGAAGCTTCTTTTGTTACCTGCAGGGTGATGCCTTGCTGCTCCAGTTGTTTTACCAGTGGTTTTAAGTGAATATTGAAAATTCGAACCACGTTTTCGATACTAACCGGTGCAAATGGAACAATTTCTGTAACCCTTGCCAGGAACTCCGGCCGGAAATAACGACTCATGATATCAAGCATGTCTTCTGATCTCGGGATATCTCCTTTATTGAAGGTTTCAATGATATGCTCTGAGCCGATATTGGAGGTGAACAGGATCACAGCATTTGAAAAATCCCCTTCTTTGCCAAGCCTGTCGTGCATCTTACCCTCATCCAGTATTTGCAGGAATATATCGAATACAGAAGGATGCGCCTTTTCTATCTCATCAAAAAGCACAATGGCATAAGGTTGCTGGCGTATCTTATTTACGAGCATGCCTCCCTCTTCATAGCCAACATAACCGGGAGGTGCGCCATACAATAATGCAGCCGAATGTTCTTCCTTGAACTCCGACATGTCGAAACGGATGATCGAATTTTCGTCCTGGAAGAGGAACTCTGCCAATGATTTTGCCAATTCTGTTTTGCCGGTACCGGTAGGTCCCAAGAAAAAGAATGAAGCGATGGGCTGTCCGGCCTTATTCAACCCCGAACGCGATTCAAGGATGGCATCTGAAACGGTTTTTAAAGCATGATCCTGACCTATCACACGCTGGCGCAGGTGATCTTCCATATTCACCAGCCGTTGCTGTTCCTTGGTTTGTATCTTTCCAAGCGGTATGCCGGTGATGTTAGCTACTACGGCGCTCAGGTCGGTTGAATCAATATGTTTTTTTTCGGTAGATGCGATCTCGCCCAGGCTTTCAAACATGGCCGTTAAATAAGTTCTCATCTCAGCCAGGTCCACTATTTTACTGAATTCCTTTTCTTCATTATGCCTTGCCAGCAATACTGGGCTGAATCCCGTTTGTGCTTCATGGTATAGCCATCTAAGTTGCTCATCTGTAGCAATTTCCGGAAGTTCATTCAACTTATTTTTGAACTTATCTACGTCCTGGGCTGCAGTATCAGTCATCATGCGGCTAACAGCCAGCGTCCTGTCTAAGAGATCGATCGCTGAATCTGGTAGTTTACGGTCTTTTATAAAACGCTTTGCCAAACGAATGGCTTCTCCAAAAACCTCA
>JANYIM010000067.1 GCA_025362055.1 Bacteroidota bacterium | reverse complement strand
ATTGAACCCTTCATAACCATTCCTAAGGTCGCAATGAGCGTCTATCTGCAGGATCCCGTATGCCCCTTCCTGCTCCCCGATGGCCTTGAAGAAACCTAAGGGGGTGCTGTGATCGCCGCCCAGCAGTGCTACCAGTTTCCCCTGGCCGAGCAGGTCCCTGGTTTGTTCATATACCCAGTTATTCAGGAACACACTTCCTTCATTGATGTCTTTGAGTGATTTGCACATGAACTTATTGTCTGCCACCACTTCTCCCTGGGAGATGTAATTGATATAAAGTTCAGCCTCCTTGCGCAGGTAATCGCTTTTCATCAGGATCTTCTTGTCGGAGGGCCGCATAAAGAATCCCTGTTTCCAGGCATCCGGAAAATCAGGATCAGAAAGGTCTACCTGCATACTGGCGTGAAATACATGTTCCGGTGCCCTTGCCGTTCCGGCTGAATAGCTTACCGTCACTTCCCAGGGTATGGGTAATATCACCAGCCTGGCTTCTTCTTCAGAAAAAGGTAAACCAAAAATATTGTTGTTGGTATTGCCAACGGAATTGGGGTCAAATTGGGAGAGATCGTTCATGACAGTTTGTAAAATGGCTGCAAAGATAGTTGATGGTCAAATAATTTGTGAAGGTTAATTAAAAAGAAAACTTCGGCTCCTGATTACACCTGTTTTAAGTTAACTTTGCATCTGATTTCATTAATTATGAAGCGAACACATATCATCTTACTGATCGCCATCGCTGCTATGATCGTAGGCCTGATCGTATTCTCAGCAGGCGATTTTTCAACATACGACACGATCGGTTCGGCTCAGCAGAACCCCGGTAAATTCGTGCACCTGATCGCGAAGATCGACAGGTCGCAGCCCATAGAATACGACCCGGTGAAGAACCCAAACTATCTTAGCTTTTATGCCACAGACAGTCTGGGCGGGCGCACCAAAGTGATCTTCCGTAACAGCAAACCCACCGACCTGGAGAAGAGCGAACGTATTGTAATGAAGGGGAAGATGACAAGTGATCATTTTGAGTGCAATGATATCCTGCTGAAATGCCCCAGCAAATACAAGGATGATAAAAAGGAGTTGGAGAAGACGATATCAAATCTACCGGGTTAGAGGTGCAGATGGTACATGCATGCACTTGCTGGTAAGATGAAACAGATACCATGTAAGCGGATTATTGATTCGATGAACAGTTGTCGGCTATCTGAGTACTTCTCATTTACAGGGGTGTTCACTAAGAAACCAGAACTATAAACCATGAACGAATCCCCCCCGACAGCAACTAAATATTGAAGTTCCATGCATTTTGAAGGCGAACACTTACTACCCGGACAGATAGGACATTTTTTTGTACTGCTTGCCTTTGTGGCTTCCATCCTCTCCACCATTGGTTATTTCACTGCCAGCCGTACTGCTGATACGCTCTTAAAAGCCTCCTGGATACGTTTTGCGCGGATCAGTTTCAGAACACAGGTATTTGCGGTGATGGGTGTTTTCATCACTATCTTCTATATCTGCTCGCATCATTATTTCGAATACATGTATGCCTATAAGCATGCGTCACTTGAGCTGGAACCTAAATACCTGCTGGCCTGTATCTGGGAAGGACAGGAAGGCTCTTTTTTACTCTGGACCATTTGGCATTCGGTACTCGGCATGATCCTTATACGTAAGAGTAAGGACTGGGAGGCACCGGTGATGTCGGTGGTAAGCCTGGCCCAGTTCTTTTTACTGATGATGATACTGGGTATCTATTTTTTCGGGGTACGAATTGGCAGCAGTCCCTTCACCCTTACCCGTAATGAAATAGAAGGCCCCATATTCAGCATGCCCAATTACCTGACCTTCATCAAGGACGGTATCGGTTTGAATGTTCTTTTGCGTAATTACTGGATGGTCATCCACCCGCCTATTTTGTTCCTGGGCTTTGCCTCCACCATAATTCCCTTTGCCTATGCCTATGCAGGCATCCAAACCAAACGTTTTGGTGAATGGATACAACCTGCACTCCCATGGGCTTTGATCAGCGCTGCTGTGTTGGGCACCGGCATCATGATGGGCGGGAAATGGGCCTATGAATCCTTGTCCTTTGGCGGTTATTGGGCATGGGACCCCGTTGAGAATGCATCGTTGGTGCCGTGGCTGATATTAATTGCGGGGTTACATACCATGGCCATTTACAAGGCAACCGGCCATTCATTAAGGGCAAGCTATCTTTTTGCGATCCTCACTTTTGTTTTTATACTTTATTCCACCTTCCTAACGCGAACGGGTATACTCGGAGACACTTCCGTACATGCATTCACCGAAGCCGGCAATGCCATGAATATCATGATCCTGCTTTTTTTGGCAGCATTTGCAGTGCCGATGCTGGTATTATATTTAAGGAATATTAAAAAGATACCGGCTGAACAAAAAGAGGAAAGAACAGACTCCAGGGAATTCTGGATGTTCATTGGTTCGCTGGTCTTCTTCCTTGCAGCTTTATTCATTATTGCCAAAACATCGGTACCCGTCTACAATAAAATATTCGGCACTAAAATAGCGCCACCCGAAAAGATCGAGATCTCATATAATAAGGTACTCATACCCGTTATCATCATCATTGGTTTACTAAGCGCCGTTACCCAGTATTTTAAATACAAGAATACACCTGCTTCCTATATTTTAAAAAAGATAGCACTGCCTACATTGCTGGCTGCAGTGATCACCACATTACTAGCGATCTATTATCCCATTACTTATTATAAACAGGGCGCAGGGTTTTTAGGCGCCATATATGTTGCCTTATTTGCTGCGATCTATTCAGTTATTGCCAATGCAGCATATATCTGGGCGGGCCTGAATGGTAAATTAAAGGCGGCAGGAGCTTCCGTTGCACATGTTGGCTTTGCATTATTGCTGGTAGGCATTTTAATTTCTTCCAGTAATAAGAAAGTGATCAGCAACAGCAGTGTTAATGGCATCAATCTGCAGGTGGGCAAGGATCCTATGACGAAGGAACAAGATGATCCAACCGAAAACCTTACCCTTATCCGCCAGGTGCCAACAAAGATGGGGCCTTATGAAGTGACCTACCTGAGGGATTCGCTTGGCAATGAAAAAGGAAGGCGTTTTTATGAATTACAGTTTGAAAGAAAAGATGCGGTGACAAAAAAAATGCTGGAACATTTTACCTTATGGCCCGATGTGTACCTCATGAAAGATAATAACATGAGCAGCAATCCTGATACAAAAACATATTTGACAAAAGACGTATTCACTTATATTTCTTATGCAATAAGTGATGCCGCCAAAACGGATACAACAAAATTTAAAATAAAGGAACTGGCAGAAGGCGATACTGCGTTTTATAGTAACGGTTATATGGTATTGGATGCAGTGGTCAAAAACCCGGAGAACGGAAAATATCATTTCAAACCAACCGATGCTGCACTGATGGCATCGGTTACCTTATTCAGCAAAGACAGCATGCATTATAAAGCCGGCCCGGTTGTGCTGATCGATAACTTTGGCGTTAACCATATTGATGATACGGTGTATGCACAAAACCTGTTCCTGCGTTTTGAAGGTGTTACTGATGGTAAAAAAATAAAACTGGGCATTAAGGAATCGGACAAGATCATTGACTTCATTACTTTAAAGGCATACATCTTTCCGTATATCAATATTGTATGGACCGGGTTGATATTAATGGCCATCGGATTGGTAATGAGCGCTATCCGCAGGGCTAAACTTTCTTCTTTTTATGCCGCAGTCGCTTTGCTTTTTGTAGGAGCTGCACTCTTTTATATGTTTCTTTTCGCAAATTAGCAGCACAATCTGCTTTTAACTGTTGTACTACTTTTTCTACCTTTTTATCTGCATCATGGTAGATCGTTGCACTGTTGAAATAAGTTTCCAGGTAACCGGCATCTCCATTCATCAATGAATCTGCCAGTTGGGGCACGGTATGCAATAAAGCGGTATCGCAGGCGTTGTTGATGGCAGCATAGGCCGAGTCGATCCTTGTTTCTGAAATGGAATCTTCCCGGTGCCGGTCTTCCGCACGGGGCTTATCATTGCTGCCCTTACAGCCTGAAAGCAGTACCCCATATCCGGCGAATAAAAAAATAGAACAAAGGCTAAACTTTATGGTTACTTTAAGCATCTATAGGTATTAATCAACAGAATGATGCTGTAAATTTACACTATGGTACTGCCCGGTAAGCATATATTCATGAAAAATGTTGGCCTTTTTTTTGTGCTCTTTCTCGCAGCAAAAGGCAATATGTGTTTTGCGCAAATCGGCATCAATGATACCATCGTGCATACGGCGATCATTTATAATGGCGACACCATCGAGGCAAAGAACTTAGCACCTGTTTACTTATACACCCGTATTTCTGAAGCCAATATGAGCGCCTATGCGAAATGGACGAGATTACGCAATGCCGTTTATGTAACCTATCCCTATGCCAGGCGTGCCGGTGCAGTAATGAACGACATGAATGTTAAGATGGCAAAGATCACGGAGCATGATGCACGAAAAGATTATATCAGATCAAGGGAGAAAGACCTCAAGAGAGAATTTACAGACCCGCTTACTAACTTATCTGTTTACCAGGGCAAGGTATTGATGAAACTTATCAACCGCGAGACCGGAAACAATTGTTACGAAATAATTAAAGAATATAAAGGCGGATTGATGGCCCGTTTTTATCAAACCGTCGCTTTCTTTTTTAGCACCAGCCTTAAGCAACCATATGATGCCAAAGGCGAGGATGCAGAGATGGAAAAAATTGTACTGGAGGTGCAAAGGATGTATGGGTTTAAGGGTTAATCCCCCCTGTCGGCGGTTGAAAACCCCGACAGCGGGGTTTTAGAATAACTTTTCATTACTAACTGCCGACAGGGGGGGTAGAATAACTTTTCATTATTAACCGCCGACAGCGGGGGGTAGAATAACTTTCATTACTAACCGCCGACAGCGGGGTTCTAGAATAACTTTTCATTACTAACCGCCGACAGCGGGGGTTTAGAATAACTTTTCATTACTAACTGCCGACAG
>JANYIM010000047.1 GCA_025362055.1 Bacteroidota bacterium | reverse complement strand
AAAAGCAGCGATGATGTTTCAAAAATCCTATTAGTAAATAATGAACAGATAGAGATAGCGCTCTATAATGGGGGAGACCAGATCACATCTATCGTATTCAAGAATGACAAATCAATTACAATATCCTCCAAAGGAAAAATTGATTTGTCATTCTTGAATACGATAGATGTGATCTGGTCTCCCCCATTATAGAGCGCTATCTCTATCTGTTCATTATTTACTAATAGGATTTTTGAAACATCATCGCTGCTTTTTGCGGAAGCAAGGCCCAATTCAAGTTTATCGTCTCCCCGCATAAGCATCATTAAATTCATTGGAAATTTAGTATTGTAATTATCGCCAATAGCCATGCTACCCTTCTTATCATTGATCTCGATCCTTCTACCTGTTTTGGTACGTATGGCTTTAATATTATTCGTTGTATGATCATTGCCCGATTTATTTTTTTCCGTATGCACGGCGCCCATTACAAAGGGCCTTTCTGCATTATTATCAAGGAATCCAACCATTACCTCTTCATGTACTTCCGGTAAAAAACGGATACCCTTGTCCTTACCCGCATGTGGTGTCAATACGCTTATCCAGGGTGTTGTAGCCGAAGAAAGCTGCCAGGGGAACCGTACTTTAATACGATCCAGGCCATCCTTATCTTCATTGTCCACAACAAGTGCCGGTTGGGGTTTACAGATGGCATTTAACTGGGGATTGGTATAAGGCGGAACATCAATCTCTGCCGGCACGGCAACAAACTGATTTTGATAGTTGGTACCAGAGATACAGGTATGATGTATCTCAGTGATAATATACTCACCTGCACTACCCCCTTTTTCATCCAGTATTTTTATTTTTCCGGCCAGTTTTAATTTACTGTTAGTACTCCGGGCTGTTATGAATACAGCCGAAGCTGCGGCAGCTTGTTGCTTCATTGTACCAATTCCTTTCAGCAAGTCGTTATTTACGGCATTGGAAACATGGGCGGCAGTTTGATCGGTGCCAAAGCTATCTTCGCCGGCCTTTACGCTTGCTTCCATGAAACTGCCGCCTTTGGCAGCCTCTTTCTTTTCACCATTGATCACGTCGCCTTTATACTGATCAAATCCTGCGATCTTATGGGATGCTTTTACCAGTTTTGCTGTAATATCCAGGTCATGAAAATCTTCTCCCTGCTTTAAGGAAAGACTATCACTACCCGGCTTGCCTAAAACCATATCAGCGCCGTTGTAATAAAACCATTCTCCATGCCTGGCTGCCATCATACGCAGGAATTCAAAACCTGTTTGGTTGTACTGAACAGTATAAAACAATTCTTTCTTATTATCGGGCGACAATTTTAAACTGGTTCCCTTGGTATTATTGACCTTATTAAATATTTGGGTGAGGTTTTGCTTAGAGAAGGAATTACACTCGGGTACTTCATCCAACTTCATGAAAAGTCCCTTCCCGATAATTTCATAAGAAACCCCCAGCGTATCCTGGTTATTACAATTAATACCGTAAATGATACCCTTGAAAGTGAAATTATTATCAACCGTGATCGTTACAACTTTAGAAAGATTTTTCTGATAAAAAGATACATGCGCTGCAAGTGTAGCCTGCCCTTCCGGCTGGCGCCAGGTAAAAGTAAAGGCATTTACATCAGCGAGGTATTGGTTAATTGCAAGGTTAGCAAATATCACCTCGCCATCAGTGCCTTCAACCTTGATTTTGGTTTGCGTTAGTTGAAAGCCCATAATCTTTACAATTTAGTATAAATATGATTTGCATGAATTATCATAATAACTAATTATGTCAACTTTGTATCGCAAAAGCTGACATAAAATAATTACTTATTGAACCTGGTATTACCCGTTCAGGTTATACCCATTCATTTTTATGCGTACCATTACCCATTGAAATTTCTTTTGCAGAAATGGTAAATGTGGTAGACAATGGGTTATTGTTGGAAGCGTGAAAACTTTCTTCAAAACCGATCAGGTAGCCTTCTTTGAACTTTAATTCTTTCAATGTGGCATCGGAGTCGCGTTTGAAGAATACAATACTTCCGTCTTTGCGTTCGAAATTATTGCACATCCATTCAAACAGGTCGGTTTCCTGGTTGCTTTCAACGGTTAGGGTGATCTGGCCACCGCGGGTAATAGAAGATGGGCGGCCCGTTGCATCTACTTCCTGGTGCAGACTGTAGTGTGCATCCAGTACATTTAATTCTTTTCCGGCTGCTTTAAATTTGGCTTTGAAACTCATAATTAATTAATTAAATTTTTATAGATAAAATAATTTCCACTCGACGAACTGTAATAAAAAAGTTCAATGAGCGTATTTTAAACCCACTCATTTTTGTGCGTGCCATTACCCATTGTGATCTCTTTGGCAGAAATTGTAAATGTGGTTGCCATGGGATTATTGTTGGAAGCATGAAAGCTTTCTTCAAATCCTATCAGGTAGCCTTCTTTGAATTTTAGTTCTTTCAATGTTGCATCGGAGTCGCGTTTGAAGAAAACGATGCTGCCGTCTTTACGTTCAAAATTATTGCACATCCATTCAAACAGATCGGTCTCCTGGTTACTTTCAACAGTTAAAGTGATCTGGCCACCCCGGGTAATGGATGATGGACGGCCTGTTGGGTCTACTTCCTGGTGAAGGCTGTAATGTGCATCCAGTACATTTAATTCTTTTCCGGCAGCTTTAAATTTGGCTTTGAAACTCATAAAATTATAATTTATTGTTTGTTAAAAAAGGAAATTGACTACTGATAAGTATAGGTACCGGATTTTGTAATCTTCTCAAACCTGAACCAACTGGTTTTGCTGATCTTCTATTTTTAAGGGGATATTGTTTTACAGAGGTAAGGTATACTTACAAGGATACTAACCGTTGACAATTTTACAACAAAAAAAGTAAAAAACAAATATTTATTTAATATAAAAAATAGGTACGTGAAAAAAAACGGTGACCCTGGTTTTAGTACAATCAGGAATATCCCCGGTATTTCTTGAAAAATTAATACAGTTTCTTACATCAATAAAAGGGTGGTTTTGCATAAGAATTTCATTTTTAGGATTTTTATAAGTACTTTCGGACATCTGAATTCCATCTTAGGAAAATCTAACCGTCTTCATATCCTTCCCGATTAACTGCCCTAATACACATTTTTATACTGATCATGAAAAGGAAAAAAGAATATGATTCTAATGCGCATACCTTTCTGAGGGCAGAAGCATTCTGTGCAGAAATGATGGCAAACGGCTTTTCCTTCAATGACTTAAAACTTGTATCCAACAGTAATTTTAAAAAAAGTTTCAGGAATGAGATCGAAGCCGTGGCCTTTAATTTCAATGAAGAGTCAAAGGCCTTTCAAATGGAATTGGAGATCAACAGGGATGGCTTGTATGACAGGTTGCCTGAAGGTATTTTTCATCAAACCAAAGGAAACAGCAAGACCTTAACCACTGCACAGATGACCGAAGAGTATCGTCGGTTCAGGGAAGAGGAAAAAGAGGCAAGAAAATTTTTTCAACCTGTTGAACAGGAATTTTTTCGGTATTCAACAATGGTTGAACAAGAAGAAGTTAATCTTGGTTTTGGTATATTGAACGGTAACCTGAAAAGCGAATTATTCCGTTTTTGGGATATCCCCAATGGTTTGCCGGAAGAATGCGTAAGAAAACTTGTGCAGATAATGCCCTGGGCAAAAATGATCAAGGGTAATATTGAACAAACTGCAAAAGCATTGGAA
>JANYIM010000035.1 GCA_025362055.1 Bacteroidota bacterium | reverse complement strand
CGCCTTTAACCACTCGGCCACCTGCCCATTTTGGTCTTTTTGTTAATTAGTTTATTCGTTAATTAGTTAGCACCTTTTAACCTAATTAAGCAATTAACCTTCAACCAACTCCGAGCCGAAGAAGGGAGTCGAACCCCCGACCTGCTGATTACAAATCAGCTGCTCTACCAACTGAGCTACTTCGGCTTATAAATCATCCTCGGCATCTGCCCCATTAGCCGGTTATTCTCAAAAGAACTACCCCCCAAATAAAGGTTACACAAAGAAACCCCTATTTTTTGGGAATGCAAAGGTAAGAGAAATTGCTTAATACAAAAAGTTTGAAATCAATTTTTTTACGCCGGATTTCTGAAATGTGAATAACCTCAAAATAAAAGGTCCCGCCGTTGGGGCAGGACCAGGAATTTTAAGCCGGCAGATCAGGCCGCCTGTTTATCTTTTTTGCGTTTTATCTGTGTGATGACAGCATCTAACGCCGTATCAAAACTTTCTTCAAATGATTTGGAAGATTGCTTAACAAAAAATTCGTGCCGGGGGATGTGAACTTTAATTTCGGCTACTTTGTCTTTGATGTTGTGGACTATATTATCCAGTTTTAAATATACATCCACTTTGGTTATCCTGTCATGAAACTGGGCAAGCTTGGAAAGTTTTTTTTCAACATAGGATACTAATTTAGTGTCTGCGTCAAAATGCACGGTTTGAATGTTTACGTTCATAACGTCTGTTTTTTAATCTGTGAAAAATAAGGTAAAAGAACTGTGTAGACACTTAGGTCATAGGCGGTTTTTTTGGGGTTGATAATGGTTCCTCATTGCTACTATGAAGTTAATCTTTCAAACGTATTTTTCAAAATAAAATTTTGTAGGCGCCCTGTTAATTTTTATGGCTGGTAAGCCTGGGACTGTATTGCGCCCACAGTGTGTAAAACTGCCGGTCAAAACATGATCCCTATCATAAAATATCAGGCCTTAGGATGCGCCTTTTTATGAATGTCCTTTAACTTTTCAATGGTATTATGGGTGTATATCTGTGTAGCAGCAAGACTGCTATGGCCAAGCAATTCTTTAACAGCATTCAGGTCGGCCCCATTGTTCATTAAATGCGTTGCAAAAGTATGCCGCAGTACATGAGGGCTTTTTTTATCAATGGTTGTCACCAGTGAAAGGTATTTGTTCACGGTATTATAAACATACCTCGGGTACAATTTCTTTCCTTTGGCATTGATCAATAAAAAAGTTTTATCGTACACATCAAAATGATGCCGTTTAGAATCCATGTAGTCCCATAATAATTTCATCAGTTCCTTACTTACCGGGATGATTCTTTCCTTGTTACCCTTGCCCAATACTTTTATGGTGCTGTTATATCTGTCAACCTGCATTTCTTTTAACCCTACCAACTCTGCCTGGCGCATACCGGTATTGTAAAATAATTGTATTAAAAGTAATTGTGTTTTCCCTTCCCAATCATCCGGAAATTCTACATCCTGCAGTAAAGTGTTTATGTCCTTTGCTTCAACGAATTGTGGTAACCGCTTATTTATTTTGGGGGCTGTTATGGTCGCCATCGGGCTAATGGTAATAGCTTGTTGCCGCAACTGGTATTTAAAAAAAGAGCGTAATGAGGATATCTTACGAGAGATGCTTTTAGACTCCAGTTCCTGCTCTTTTAATTGGGCCAGCCAGGAACGTATGAAGGAAGTTTTTATATCAGGTAATTCCGTCTTGCCATAGAGTAGTTCTAAAAAATCGAAAAAAGAAACGAGGTCGTTCTGGTAAGAAATAATGGTATGTTGGGAATACCTTTTTTGAAACTTGAGGTAATCTACGAAATGCTGTATGGCTTGTTGTACACTTACCGGCATAAAAAAACTGATACCCAAAGTTACATATAACCGGGTATCAGTTCACTATTTTACAGACCGTATCTTATTTGTCGAATTTGCCTGCAGACATCTGCTGTTTGTAAACAGCTTTCAGTACTTCGCCACGACGCCTGATAGAAGGCTTAATGAAAGCCTGCCTTGCCCTTAACTGCAGCAATACTTTACTCTTCTCAAATTTCTTTTTATACTTTTTGAGCGCTTTGTCGATGTTCTCGCAATCTTTAGAATCAATAATTAACATATGATTTATACCTCCTTTAGGTGAAATAAGGGCGCAAAGATAACAGAAATATTTAAAAAATTGAAATCTTAACGCAAATTCCGAAATTTGGGCATGTTCACAGGCATAATTGAAAATACAGGTATCGTACAGGAGATAAGCGGTAATGGAGAAAATAAGACATGCTGGGTCGCTTCTGCCCTATCCGGTGAGCTTAAAGTAGATCAAAGCCTGAGCCATGATGGCGTTTGCCTTACTATTGAAGAAATAAAGGGCGGGATGCACCGAGTTACCGCCATCGGGGAAACCCTGCTTAAGACCAACCTGGGCAGTTGGGTAAAAGGAAGTATCATTAATTTAGAAAGGTGCATGCAACTGAACGGAAGGCTCGATGGGCACATGGTACAGGGGCATGTGGATGCTGTAGCCGAATGCATTGAAATTGTTGCAAAAGCCGGAAGCCGGGAATATACATTTTCGTTTAATAAAAAATTCGCTTCACTCATCATTGAAAAAGGGTCTGTTACGGTCAATGGAATCAGTCTTACCTGTTTCAATATCTCCGAAACTAACTTTACCGTAGCCATCATTCCTTATACGTATGAACATACCAATATTAAAACGTTGCACGAAAGTGATCGTGTAAATATTGAATTCGACATGGTGGGAAAATATATCAACCGCATATTATCCTTACAATAAAAAGATCATATCCGTCGCAATTTATCTTTTAATCGAAGGAAAGGGCTTTCAATGAACCGGTAACTTACAGATGCTATGATAAAGTTGATGAGCAGGAACAGGAAGGCCTGTAAGATATGTGGCAGTACCAGGTGTAATTTTTGCAAGACCACTGCACCAAAAGTGAGTACAATGCCGTGGAAGCAATATAATCCATAAGATATTTTTCCTGTATAAATTAAAACCCGATTCGACCTGAGCGGCAGAAGCGAACGTTCATTCACCATTTGTTCGATGATGAAAAGTGCTACATAAATAATAAAGATATAACGGCCCAAAAGATCGGTCCATGGGGCAACATAGGCCGGACTACAATCGGTTATCAAAAAAAGTGATACGAATATTAGCGGCAATGACATAAAAAAAACAAGTGCTTTTTTTATGCTGATATTTTTAAAGAAAGGAACGATCCATTTACCCTTTTGTAAGATAAAAGCAGCCAGGATCCCCACAGCAAAATCAAAAAGATAAGTAAGCGTGTGATAATCGTAATGAACCTGGTGGGTGATGGCATACACCGTATACGCAATGCTTACTCCCAGGAACACCAGTACACAGCCCACAATATGCCGCTGCAATAAAAGCATGCAAAGCCCCCACACCAAATAGAATTGTTCTTCCACTGATAATGTCCATAGAAATCTTAAAAAATAAACATGCCCTTCCAGGTAAAAATTTGAAACAAAAAAAATATAATAAGAAGAAGGCGGCAAGGTTACCGGAACATTCAATCTTGTCGCAACATAGGGTAACAGCAGGAAAGAAAATATCATTAAGATATAATACAGGGGCCAGATGCGTAATGCCCTTCGGATAAAATAATTGATGAAAGAAAAATTACCTTTTACTTTATATTCATTGATGCCGAGCCAGGTAAGCAGGAAAGAAGAAAGGATAAAAAAAACGTCGATCGATAAAAAGAGATCATTATAAAAGTATTGCAACATGCGGCCCAGGAAACCGCTATCAAACTGGGGATGGAAAGCATGAAAAAAAAATACAGCTAAAAAAGATAAGCCCCGGATAGCATCCAGTTGGGGGAAATAATATTTCGACGGGCTACTCATCCCTGCAAGCCGATTTTATTGCCTCTTAATGTTTTTTGTATCGCATCATCCATGACCCTTTCGGCATAAGGCCTTGAAATGGCATTGAGTTCTTCCGTTTTAGCCTGGATCAGGTCCTTGTCATTCATATCAAGCGATAGCTGCAATGCCTGCATCGCCCCGGAAGTGGCTGTAATTTCTTGCTGCGTTAATTGTTCAAAGTTCTTCTGAATGAATTTTTCAGTGGTCTGCAATAATTGCTCAGCTTCTGTTTTGGCTTCTATCAAAGCACGGGCATGAATATCCTCACCGGCATGATGTATGGAATCCATCAGCATTTTTTCCACGTCCTCATCAGTAAGCCCGTATTGCGGTTTTACTTCAATGGATTGTTCTATGCCACTTCTTAATTCTTTTGCATTTACAACCAGGATACCATCTGCATTGATCAAAAAACTCACTTCTACTTTTGGTAATCCTGCAGGCATACCCGGGATACCTGTTAAATTGAATTCAGCAAGGCGGCGATTGTCTTTCACCATATCCCGCTCACCCTGGTATACTGCTATTTTCATTCCACGCTGCCCGTCTTTATAGGTAGTATATTGCCTTGATGCTTTTGCAGGAATTTTTGAATTTCGCGGCAATAACACATCCATCAGGCCTCCCATTGTTTCCAATCCCAATGAAAGCGGTGTAATATCCAGTAACAAGATATCTTTTGTATTCCCCGCCAACACATCCGCTTGTATCGCAGCACCCAGGGCCACTACTTCGTCAGGATCGACCGTATCATTAACTGCCTTACCAAAAAAATCACTTACTGCTTTTTTTACAAATGGGATCCTTGTAGTGCCACCCACCATTATTATTTCATCAATATCATTTTTTGCAAGCCCTGCATCTTTCAATGCATTGGTGCAACAAACAATTGTTTTATCAATGATGGGTTTTATTATTTCTTCAAACTTTTCTTTGCTAATGGCAAGATCATCCTTTTCGTATGGTGTCTCAAACGTTTCGTTCTGCGATAAATGTTTTTTCGCTTCCTCAGCTTTCAGTCTCAATAATTGCCGGTGCATTTTTTCATCAGCCCTGTCTTTATAATCATACCTGTTGATCCAGTGCTCTACGATCGCATTATCCAGGTCATCGCCGCCTAAAAAGGTATCACCATTGGTAGAAAGCACTTCAAATATCCCGTTGGCAATGGTCAATATGGAAATATCAAACGTACCGCCACCAAGGTCGTACACTGCAATGGTCTTCTGTTCTGTTTTATTCAATCCAAATCCGTAAGCAAGACTGGCGGCTGTAGGTTCATTGATGATCCGCAATACATCCAGTCCGGCCAGTTTGCCTGCATCCCTTGTTGCCTGGCGCTGGGCATCATTAAAATATGCGGGCACGGTGATCACCGCTTTATTCACCGGTGTCTTTAAAATATGTTCAGCAGTTTTTTTTAACTCTTTTAAAATAAGTGCTGAGAGGTCTACTGCAGTATAAAATTGAGTACCCACCTGTACTTTAGCCAGTTTGTCATCATCATTAATAATAGTATAAGCAAGGGATGATGTATTATTTTTTACATCATTATAGGTTTTGCCTATCAAACGTTTTGCAGAAAAAATGGTATTGGCCGGATCAGTAACCAGGTATTTTTTTGCTTCTGCCCCCACTGTTATCAAGCCATTTTTTTCAAAATGTATCACAGAAGGGACAAGGGAAGAACTATCGTGTTCCTTTAATGCAACGGGTTTTTTATTTTCGGGATGAATGATCGCAATAAGACTATTGGTTGTGCCAAGGTCGATCCCTACGATCATCTCGTTTTGCTGCAAACTCCCTGTGGCTATATTGATAGCTATTTTAGCCATTCGTGTTTTTTTTCAAAGGTATGAAATAAAAAAGGCTGTCGTTTAAGACAGCCTCGCATTATTGTGTATGAATTTTGACTTTATACGGGCCTTGTCATTTCACCGAAGGGATATCTATAAAGTACACCTGGTTAGATGCCTCCTTCGCCGGCATGACAAAAAACTTTACCGGATGATGACCATTTTGCCATAACCCTTGTTGAAATATTTATCGGTATCATCGCCTTCAGCTCTGTACTTATCAAGCGATTTACCGTTAAGGTTAGTGAGTACCCTGTACAGGTAAACGCCATTGGCCAATTTTGCTCCGTACATATCCGTGCCATCCCATTTGAATTCGGTTATATTTCTTCCCACGTGTATTGGACCCAGTTCATCTTTCGTGATCTCCCTCACCACTTTACCCGTAATGGTCAACACCTGTATCCGCATATTCTGCGGCACTTCATTACCTGTGATGGTAAACACAAATGCAGTAGAAGTAGTGAACGGATTAGGATAGTTGAGCAAATTAGAGATCATTGGTTTTGAGATAACGGTAAAGATCACATGATAATCCAATGCACCTGCCGTGTTGCCGGCAACGTCCTTACCCGAAACGATCAGTTCATACTCTCCATCTACAGGGAAGTACGGCAAAAAGTCAATGGTAGCGGTATTTTGACCGGTAGCAAGATTGGCTGGTGTAAAGCGCATGGTATCTCCTGCAAAATTATAGTTATGCAAAGACCCATCGGGGTAACGCACCTGAAGTTTCAGTAATGATGTATCACTGAGCGCAAGGAAGCGGCTTTCATCTTTGAGACGCACCAGTATATGCGGTTTTGCCGCAACAATATCTTTATTAAGAATATGCACTGCATCAAAAGTCACATCCAGTAAAGGATGGTAATTATCGGGCCGTACAAAGAAATCTTTATACAACACATTATTAAAGTGATACTGTTCCGCTTGGTCATTGGCAGGGTTCACATCAATGAAAAGCGTGTTGATGCCGGGTAAATTCCTGGTGTCGATCTGGTAACTCACTACCAGCGTATCGCCTGCGATCAGTTTTTTACCCCTGGGCAAGGTATAGGAATGTGGTACATTATTCCTGTCTGTGACAATCAGGTTAAACCGCATTAAGCTATCAAAAGCTGTTGAACTTATATTCTTGAAAGCAAGTTTAAAGTCAAGCATTTCACCCTGGTCAACACTATCTTTCATAGTGAACAGCAAATTTGGCGCCACTGCACCTTCCGGTACATAAGTGGCATTCAATCTCCAGTACCTTAACTGGTATGGTGTTGCATTCAGCGAGTCGCTGTTCAACATGGTTAATTTGATATACGGATACGTATTCGCATCAACCCAACTTAAAGATGTATCGATCGCCGGGCTCACCGTAGCTAACAAATCGCTGGTTCCATTATTACGAACACCGTATACCTGGATGGCAGTGTTATCTGTAGAAGGTATTTCAACCGAACTACCTCTCCAATGTAAGGCATTCCATTGTTTTGCAGGTCCAAATTTATCAGAAGTGATATCCCCTGAAAGGTAGTTACCCTGAACGAAGAAACTAACATCGAGTTTATCACTTGGTAATATAGCAAAGGTTTGATTAACTGCAACACCCGTACCTTTTTTATACACAAACACAAATGGTATCGGTGTCTTCAAAGAATCGATGTAACTGAAACCGGCAGTTTTTAATGTATGATACAATGAATGGCCTGAACCAAGTACTGCAGTATCAGCCCTCCAATCAGAAGGGAAGTAAGAGAATGGGAATGCAGGACAATTTGCTACTGCCACATAATGGCCGGTTGGCACTATATTCTCAAGAAAATTCATGACCGTCTGTCTTTCTGCAAGCGTTGACACCTTAAACTGGAAGAAGCCCGGGAATACCGTATTGTTGATCGGCAGCGGACGTACACTACCATATTGGCCACTTGTGCCAAGGTCAAGATCTGTCCATAATTTATTGGTAACGGTATCGATCACATAGAACCTTAACACTTCTGTGTTGGAACCAAATGGTGCATAGAAGCCGGCCTGGGTGATCACCCCGTCGTTCTGAATAGAGAAATCATTGGTTTGATCGGCATAAGGATAGATGGCAGTTCTTACAAGATATTCGATAGGCCTGCTTTGGAAGCGTAATTTCCTGTCGGGATCAAGCTTGATATTATTATATGCATTCTTTTGGAACTGGTAATAATGAGATTGGTTAAAGCCTGGTGAACTATTGGGCAAATAAATGAAAGAAAAATTATGCCAGATAAAACTTTGCGTTCCGGATGGCAGCGTTGAAGTTCTCCAATAATAAACAGTACTGTCTGTAAACGTAATATTCGAAGGAGTAAACTGGATCAACCCACCTGTGCCGCTTGTATTATATGTTTTTTTAAATGGCGAATTGAATAATTCTGTTGTATCCAATTCCATTACGTATTGACGCTGGCCACTGATCGCATTTGCTGTACTGGCGTAATAGTTAATATTCTGCTGATTTACAATAGAGTAGTTATAAGGAGATACCGGGTTCAATTCATCTTCAAAAATGTAGAATTCTTTTACCAGTATATTATTATCCTCAGCAAGTTCATCAATATGGTTACCATCATCGAGCGTAACAATTAATTTATTAAGCCCTTTATCCGTATTGGGGTTTATGTTCGCAATAAGATGAAGTGAATCCATATACTTGATGGCAAGGATCTTATTATTATACAATACCCTGACCGAGTTATCGGGCAATTGTTGTTTTATAGTTACCCGCATTGAATCATTGATGGCCCTGCCGATATTCATCATTTTAACATCGATCGTAAAAGTACCATCTGCAACTGTGATGATGTTTGGCGTGAATTTAACCAGTGGGTCTTCTATCACGTAATCTGGTTTTGCAAATGAATTGATCCTTAAAGCAGGGTCGCCATGCAGGTTTACTTCTTCGAGGTGCAGCCTGGTATAATAATCAAGCGTAGCAGGATTTCCTCCCAGTGTCTGTAATACATTTTTTATCTGGTTACCAATTGTATTTCCGTACATGTCCTTACAGAAATCATTATAGAGGTCGGTATTATAAAAATTTAAGAAGGGGGCAATGCCAAAGTGCGTGCTGCCTAAAAAACCGATCGTTCCTTTTTTATCCAGCAATACATATTTTTCTGATAGCGACATACCATTATAATCGGTTATCCTTGCAGGATTATAAGTGAAGAAATTTCCTACGGTACAACCGCTCACCTGCATGAATGGATACTTTCCCGGGTTGTCGTAGTTCTCAGGATAATTCAGGTTGATCGCCAATTCATTTGCGGATGAGTGCCCGAAATAAGAAACATAACTCAGCCCTTCATGGAAGAGTTGTGTGATGCGCAAGCTGTTTTGCTGTTCAATGGCCGAAACACTCTCTTTGGAAAAGAATTCTACATGAGCGCCATATAAAGTGTCTTTAGCAATGGCGGTATACGAATTCATATAAGCGGTAAAATCTATTTTTTCCTGTTCGGTTGAGGGCCCGATGGTATGCAGGAAATTCTTCATCCACGCTTTATCCGTAATGGTATGACTGGGGGACCTTTGGGCTGCTTCATATTCCACCATTTTTCGGTAATAATTTCCTACCTCGGTACCATTAATTGCGCCAAGCCGGCCAATAGGTATCAGTGGTACAAAGGTACCAGGGGTGCAAGACAATAAAATGTCTGATGCAGGGTAACCAAAAGTTGGTACAAGGTTCAACAGATCAGTGATCGGGTCGGCCTGGTAGACCGTATAATCTGCATAGCTCATTCCACGGCCAATAAGAAAAACATATTTTGGTGTTGTAGTAAACTGCTGGCTTGCATACCTGATAAAATCACGTACAGCTGCAGGATGTTTTTTTATCCCAAATCCAAATTGCTCGCTCAACTCATTGATATCATATGTTTTTGCAGTAAAGCTTCCGCCATTGGCCGAGGCCCTGTACTGCCTGTATAATTCTACATTGTTCACGCCCGATCCGTCGTTATATAATACCGGGTTACTGATGATCAGGTAATTGCCCTGGTTAGCAGCAAGACCAAAATTGGTAAATGTTTTTGGGGCAAACCCACTAACGATATTGATATTGGATGCCTGCTGGCTCATCAGGTTGAATTTCCGCAATGTATCTGATGAGGGGGGTAATACAAATCTTACCTGGCCAGGAACGGCGATATCTCCGATATATCTTTTTGAATTGTTATAATCGTATAAGATGGGGGCAATGCCATTACTGTTAAAATTATTGATAACAATATAATTTCCTGCTGCATTGTCCTTTAATTCAAAATAAAAATTCTTTTCATTATTAAAATTAAATGTTGCGGGATAGGTTACCCCAATACTGGCTACCACAATGCGGTCATTACCATCTGCAGAGTTTCCATTAACTGTTACCGGCAGGTCTGTTGGACTTAACAATTTCGTCAATGGAATATTCCTGACCGTATCTCTCAGGTAATTGAAGAAGGGCATGGGGGTCTTGAAGATCGTATCACTGTAAAAATTGCAATATAGTTCGCGGCTGTATAATGCATTACCGGCTGCAGCAACAACGAGAGTTACGCTATTAGCCGGGCCGGAAGTGTATACATTCAAATTCGAAAAGACATTGGTTATTGAACAACAAGGGAATATATCGTTGCTTGACCAACCTTCGCCGGAGTCGTAGGAAGAAGAGAACACATATTCACCGATCACTGCGGCGTATCCTTTATTGATCTGTGACCTGTAATTTACTTCTACCCTGCGCATGAAATAAGGGTCTGCAGGCAATACATTACCCGCAACAACATTGGGGCTCTGTGTGTAACGCAGGTTACCGCCGGCGGGGTTCACCGTTAAATAATAAGTGGCGGTATCTGATTCCAGGCTATACCTGTCGGATAACTGGAAATCGGGGTTACGGTACAGGTCCTTGTCTGGCTTGCCATCATTCATTTGTCCCCAAAATTCAATGTAATCAGCAGCACTCAGCGGCCCGGTTGTAACGGAAGTGTATAAACGCACTTCCTTGCCATTACGCCAGAGCTGAAAATTCTGTGCCGGTGTACCCGCCAATGCAGCAGGCAATGCTGTTTGGTTGATGCGACTCAGGGTATCTTTGGCGAGCTTGAATTTATAATATGTTTTATTAAAATCTATCCAGCTGTTATTCAATTGCGAGTAACCGCTGATCACAAGCAACGCAACAACCGATGTTAATAAAAATTTTTTCATACAAATTTGATATTAAATGTTATTCAGATCCTTTCTTTACCAGGTTTAACCTCAATGAAAAGATATGTGTATATAATGGGTTGGATTGATTAGCAAGATTTGTGAATGCATAATCGATCATTACATTTTTTATTTTAAACCCTGCACCGATACTGGGCTGGTATATCCAAACTTTCTTTTGATTGAGCGTATCTCCGTCAGACAATGCCTGTTGAAAATTTGTAACACCCCCTCTTATGAAGAAAACGTCCTTGATAGACACTTCCAAACCAACGTGTGGATCAACACTTATTGTGTTACTGCTTAATACGGTATTTCGTTTACCATCGAACGTTACATCAAAATTCGCTTCTGCCATCAGGTTCACCGCACTGCCGATCCTGAAATTATACCCGCCTCCGATTACAACCCGCGGCGCTGTGAGTTCCGTTGATTTTACAGGGATATCATTTTTAGTGAGGTAAAGCACTTCTTTTTCTTTATCGGTAAAATGAAAAGACCATGCGTTGAATGTAGTGGTAAGGTCTTTTGCAACAATTCCCAAATGCCATCTTTCACCATGCATTTGCACACCGGCATCCAGGCCAAAACCCCAGGCTGTTGCAAAATGCCCTACTTTCCTATAGATCACTTTTGCATTGGCACCAAAACTGATATTCTTATTTTCAGATTGCCTTAAGTTCTGTGCAAATGATAAGATCAGTGCATAATCAGCAGAAGAAAAAGTTTGAATGTTGTTGTAATTGATACTTCCGTCCGGCTCAACCAAAAATAAGGTGTTGGGGATATCATCCACGGCAAAACGCAGTACGGAAAAGCCCAGTGTACGTTTATTATCCTGCACAGGTATTGCAGCAGAAACGTAATCATATTTGGCGATCCCGGCGAAATAATCAGCGTGCATGATACCAACATTGGGATGGTCTTTTACACCCGTTAAACCGGCAGGGTTCCAATAGCCCGCAGTTGCATCATTGGCAGAAGCCACCTGTGCACCGCCCATTGCAAGTCCTCTTGCACCGGCCCCGATATTTAAAAATTCGTTGGAATATTTTCTAAACTGTGAGAAAGACAGCACAGGAAAAAGCAGCAGGGTGCTTATGCCTATAGTTTTAAATAATCTCATAACATCATTCAGGTTAGGGGTTGAATTTAATAGGATATGTCTTTAAAACGTAATTATACTAGCTAAATTGTGCTTATATAACAAGTTAAAATTAAGCTTTATATTATAAATTAAATGCTATATGTCTCAAATATGGAAATCGGGGCCCAAATTGAGCCTGTATCGCCCGTTTTAGGATGCCATGGGGCATAAAAAAGATGCTTTAGCAGCTGGATGAACTTTCCACATCGTTTGTACAGTTTTTGGCATCAGAATATTTTATTTCCAGATAATGGCAGGTAGGGGCGCTGTCAGGAAAATACAGTTGGTGTCGCATCAACTGCAAGACAGAAAACGATAATTTCATTTTTGGGCAGTTTTTATCGATTTTTATAAGCATTTTTGCCAAAATGCCAGCTAATTTGAATGAACGGGTTACGAGCCTTATTTCGACAAAACATTTTTTATGCAGCAATTAATTGATGAATTACAATGGAGGGGGATGATCCAGGACATTATGCCCGGAACAAAAGAGCAAATGGAAAAAGAAATGACCACTGCATATATTGGTTTTGACCCCACGGCCGACAGTCTGCATATTGGAAGCCTTGTTCCCATTATACTGCTTGTTCATTTACAAAAAGCCGGGCATAAACCCATTGCCCTGGTAGGTGGTGCCACAGGCATGGTAGGTGACCCCAGCGGCAAAAGTGAAGAAAGAAATTTATTAAGTGAAGACATATTGAATCATAATGTGGCCTGTGTAAAAGCACAACTGGAAAAATTCCTTGACTTTGATAAGAAAAGGCCCAATGCAGCAGAAATGGCGAATAATTATGATTGGTTCAGGGAGCTTTCTTTTTTGAATTTTAT
>JANYIM010000024.1 GCA_025362055.1 Bacteroidota bacterium | reverse complement strand
GCAATTCATTGAAGCGGCAAAGAAGGAGAAATATTTCGACAATACCATGTTCGTTTTTGTCGGCGATCATGGCATCCGTTATTCCGGCGACCTTAATTATTTTCCACCATCCTGGGTACAACAGGGGCTTACCTGTGAGCACGTTCCTTTGCTGTTCTATGCGCCCAAGCTATTACAACCAAAACGGGTACATGAAGTCTGTTCGCAGGTGGATGTCTTACCTTCTGTGGCATCCCTCGCTAAGGTCTCTTACAGAAATAATACTTTTGGAAGAGATTTATTTGATACGGTTTCCGCTTTTCAATTCAAATCTGTTTTCCATTCAGAAAAATTTGCATTCATCATTGATCATGATGTACATTCAGTAGGACTTATCAGCAATAACTATTACTATTTAAAGAATTTAAAATCGGGTAAAGTTGACTTTGTTTCCATAACAGGCAATGAACCCGTTCCTGCTACATTGCAAACAGATAGCGTAAAAAATTACCTTAGCCGTTTAACAGATGCCTATTATGAAACGGCGAAGTACTTGCTGCTGAATAATAAGAAGAAAGTTGGTGGTCAGTAGGAAGAAAGTTGGTAGTATGCAGGTGGTAGTTGGTAAAGAAAATACTCTTCTTTACTGCTGACTCCAATTACAAACTATCAACTACCAACTGGCAACTACCAACTTCGTATATTCGCGTCAGGCTTAAGGAAAATTTACAACATGCTCATCAGGTGGAGAGTTCCGAAAACAATACAGTGGATAGTGAAACTATTCCTGGTCTACCTGTGCATATTCACCGCATTCAGGATCGCTACGGTCATTTGTTTTAAACCAAAATCATTGGGCGTACTTGAATTATTACCTTCTTTCTGGCTGGGGCTTAAGTATGACCTGCGTTGGATCGCCGTGATATTGATACCCATTGCCTTATTATCCTTGTTTCCAAGGCTTTCTCCTTTTTATAGTAACCGCTGCAAAAAAATATGGACGGTTTACCTGGGCATACTAACCCTGCTGGTATTGTTTTTTTATGGCGCCGACTTTGGCCAGTTCGCCTATATCAATGCAAGGCTCAATGCCGATGCGCTGATCTTTGCAGAAGACCCCAGGGAAAGCCTGCAAATGGTATGGCAAAGTTATCCCGTGGTATGGATACTGGTTGGATTGGTTGGCGCTGTGTTAATGATGATCTGGATGTTCAGGCGTACACACGTTGACGTTACTGAAAAGAATGTCAATATACATAAATTCACCTACCGCCGTCGCTGGCACCTGGCAGCGATATTGATACTGGGTTGGTTCATGTACGGTTTTCTTACGCTTCGCCCGCTGGATTTTTTCAGGGCATTCAGTTTAAATGATGAGTTTAAAAGCAACCTTGCGTTGAATCCGTTGCAGAATTTTTTTACCACGCTTCGTTTCAGGGATCCCGATTACCATACACAGGCAAAAGAATATTACCCGGTCATTACCGATTTTTTGCAGTTGGATAAGACCGATAGTACACAAAAAGGATACAGCCGCCTGGTACATCCCGGCAGTAAAGCCCTGGAATGCCAGCCCAATGTGGTATTGGTGATCTGCGAAAGTTTCAGCATGTATAAAAGCAGCATGAGTGGCAACCCACTCAACAGTACGCCTTACTTTAACGACTTGTGTAAACAGGGCATCTTTTTTGAAAGATGCTTTTCACCTACATTCGGTACAGCGCGAGGTGTATTTGCAACTATAACAGGGATACCGGATGTGCAATTATCAAGATTCGCCACACGCAATGCAGCTTCGGTAAACCAACGCACCATCATCAATGATTTCGACGGCTATGAAAAATATTACTTCATCGGTGGCAGGAGCCAGTTCAATAATTTTGGCGGACTAATTAGCAATATTAAAGATGTGCATATTTATGAAGAGGGAAAATACAAATCAGAAAAGCTGAATGTATGGGGCATCAGCGACAAGAATCTTTTCCTGGAAGCCAATGATGTATTGGCAAAACAACAAAAACCATTCTTTGCCATTATTCAAACGGCAGACAATCACCGCCCCTTTAATATTCCCGAAGAAGACAAGGATTTTGTGCCCCGCATCATCCCCGATGAAGAATTAAAGAAATACGGTTTTGAATCACTGAAAGAGTTCAATGCATTTGCGTACACGGATTACTGTTATAAAAAATTCATTGAAGCTGCCAAAAGATCGCCTTATTTTGATAACACCATCTTTGTCTTTACCGGCGATCATGGTGTAGAAGGCAATGCAGAAGCGTTGTATCCCAATGCCTGGACTGAGCAACGCCTCAGTGATGAGCACATTCCCCTGCTGTTCTATGCCCCCTCCCTATTGGCCCCGCAAAGGCGAAAAGAAGCAGTTTCACAGATCGACATATTACCTACAGTGGCAGGTATGATACAACAGCCCTACCTGAATACTACCTTAGGGAGAGACCTGCTCGATTCTACCAGGAAAGAAAGTGCCGCATTCATCATCTACCATGCACCCGGTTGGATCGGTGTTGTGAATGATGATTATTTCTTCCGAAAAAACATACGTATTCAAAAAGAAGAACTGGTGCCGGTACGCAATGGCCTTCCCGTATTGACAGCTGCACAAAAGGATTCTGTAACGCACCACCTGTCGCAACTCACTTCTGCTTTCTACGAAACAGCCCGGTGGATGCTGGTGAATAATCAAAACAGATAAATATCAAATACTGAATGTAAGATTTGCTGGCCTTTTACATGCTGCATTTAAAAATTTTCATTTTACATTCCCCCTTGCATCTCTGAAAAGGAAAGGCTATATTTATATAAATTACAGGTCATGGTTAGTAAATTCATTTCAGTATTGCTGCTGGTAGTATCATCCTTTTCAGCAACAGCAGACGTGGTAACCCCCGGGCATATCAATAAGCAATTTCAATTCACTAACCTTGATAAATTCCCCGCATTCACTTATTCCTTTCTGCACCAGGGTTATCATTATAATATGGGCTACCAACGTGATCCTGCTGATACGGTATCTGTAGAAATAAATAAACGATATACAGTGAGCGAAAGAGGCGCTGATAAAAGCCCCTTATTGGCAAAAGATAAACACGGAAAATATTTTACCTCTGATATCAAGATCGGGGGTGCAGCTATCTTTGGGGAGTCTGTTAGCGGACTTGTTGAAGTGTTCACCATTGTTAGTATAAAGAACGGGAAGATAAAGATCAAAAAACAGAAAGAGATCGTAGTGTATGCGGATGGCAAGGAAAAAGAAAGAAAGAGCAGTCTCCTGGGAGCTTTTTTAGGAAGCGATGATTTTGCTTCCGGGCTGGGCATTATTTCAATGGGTGCTTTATTGGGCTTGCTCGTATTATTTATACTTAAAAGAAAAAAGCCAAAATATATTCAGCTAACAGCATGAAGTTGGGCGAGTGGTTATTAGCCATTCGCTATTTTCTTTGCGATCATCACCAGCCTTGGTGATTTCTTTACGTCATAATTCGAAAAATTATAGTCGCCAAATACTTCCTGTATCTGTAATCCCTGGTAAGCGAACATTTCTGTAAAATCTCCCAGCGAAAATTTTGCTACTTTTTCGGTAAAGACCAATGGCTCCTGCAAACATTCGGCTTCAACGATTATTTTTTTATAAAAATGTGTCTCATCATACCATTTGGTGATGATAAAATTCACATCATCGATCGTCTTCTCTGATTGATGAATAAGATGATCTTCGGCATAATGCACATTCAGGTAGTCCATTACAAATGTTCCGTTTACCCTTATTGCCTGGGCAATGGTCCTTACCGCATCATCATGTTCCCGCCTCGTTTTAAAATATCCGAAGCTGGTAAAAAAATTAAAAGCATAATCATAATAATTTATCCAAAAGGGCAAACGCATGTCATGCAGGTAAAAATGGAGCGTATCTGTTTCATGTTTTAATGCTTCGTTGATGCTGTCATCACTAAGGTCAATTCCCGTTACATCAAAACCCCCATTCGCCAATTGAATGGAATGCCTTCCTTTGCCACAGGCAACATCCAGCATGGTACTGCCGGGAGGAGGTTTCAAATAACCGATCAGTTTATCAATGAATGCCGCAGCTTCCCTGTCATCCCTGTTAAAATAGAGCATGTGATAATAAGGCGAGTTGAACCAATCTTTGAACCAGGTTTGTTGCATAACGCAAAGTTAGTTGTTAATAGTTCATGGTTTATAGCAGTGTTTGACAATTCAAATAGTCTTGAATTGTGAACACAGAACTACCAACCTGCCTGTCCGGCAGGCAGGCTGCTAACTGTCAACTGCCAACTCTTTCTTATCTTTGCAATCCCTAAACAAGGCAAATGGCATTGATAAAAAGCATTTCGGGGATACGTGGTACCATCGGAGGTAAAACGAATGATAATCTTACCCCGCTTGACGTGGTGAAATTCACTGCCGCTTATGGCAGCTGGTTAATGCAGCATGGCAGTAATAAAAAACTGATCATTGGCCGCGATGGGCGCATCAGTGGTGAAATGGTCAGCAACCTGGTTGTAAATACATTGATAGGACTTGGGCTAGATGTGATCGACCTGGGCCTGAGCACTACCCCCACTGTTGAAATGGCCGTGAAATTTGAGAATGCCGCTGGAGGCATCATACTTACTGCAAGCCATAATCCCAAAGAATGGAATGCGCTGAAACTACTCAACAACAAGGGAGAGTTCATCAGCGGTGATGAGGGAAAGTTTATTTTGGAACTGGCAAAGAAAGAAGATTTTAATTTTGCCACAGTAGATAAATTGGGCACATATACAAAAGATGAAATGGCATTAGCAAAACACATTGATGCCATCCTGCAACACGAACTGGTGGATGTAAAAGCCATCAAAAAGAAGAACTTTAGCATTTACGTGGATGCCGTGAATAGTACCGGTGCCATTGCGGTGCCTGCGTTATTAAAAGCATTGGGTGTAAAGGAAATAGTAGTGCTGAATGAGGAAGTGAATGGTGAATTTGCGCACAATCCGGAACCGTTGCCCGAACATTTAACAGAACTCAGCAACCAGGTCACGAAGAATAATGCCGACCTGGGTATCGCTGTCGACCCCGATGTAGACCGTCTTTGTTTTGTTTGCGAGGACGGCAGCATGTTCGGTGAAGAATATACGCTTGTTGCTGTGGCAGATTATGTATTGAGCAAAAGGAAAGGCAATACGGTCTCCAATCTTTCTTCTACAAGGGCTTTAAAGGATATAACGGTAAGGCATGGGGGCGAATATTTCCCCAGTACGGTGGGGGAAGTGAACGTGGTGAATAAAATGAAGGCTGTGAATGCAGTGATCGGTGGCGAAGGCAATGGCGGTATCATTGTCCCCGACCTGCATTATGGCAGGGACGCATTGATCGGTATTGCACTTTTCCTGACACACCTGGCAAATAGTAAAAAAACGATCAAGCAATTACGGAATACGTACCCCGATTATTTTATCAGCAAAAATAAAATAGCCCTACAGAACGGCATTGATGTAAAAGATGTGTTTGAAAAGATAAAGGGAAAATATAAGAACCAACCGATCAATACTGAAGACGGGCTAAAGATAGAATTCGACAACGACTGGGTGCATTTGCGTACCAGCAATACAGAACCCATCATCCGTATCTATGCAGAAAGTAATTTTGAAACAACAGCCGACAATATTGCCAAGAGATTGATGCAGGATATTGGGGAGATGATGTAACGTTTTCGGTTTAGGGTTTTGAGTTTTCTGTTAATGCATTTCAAAAATTGAAGTACTACTCAAACCTTAGACACCCAACAGGAAACACAAAACACAAAATGAACAGGATATACTTCGACAATGCCGCCACCACTTCCATCGACCCGCAGGTACTGGAAGTGATGATGCCTTACTTAACAGAAAAGTTTGGCAACCCCTCTTCCATTTATTCTTATGGAAGGGAATGCCGCATGGCCATTGAAACAGCAAGGAAATCAGTTGCTAAAATTTTAAATGCGCATCCCGCTGAAATATTCTTTACTAGTTGCGGTACCGAAAGCAGCAATACTGCGATCACAGCTGCCGTAAGGGACCTGGGCTGCAAACATATCATCACTTCTCCCATTGAACACCATGCTGTTTCGCATACGGTAGAGCATTTGGATAAAATGGATATTGCCAAACTCAGTTATGTGAAATTATTACCGAATGGGCACGTTGATATCGATGACCTCGAAAAATTATTGGCAGCAAGTGAAGAAAAAGTGTTGGTAACCTTAATGCATGCCAACAACGAGATCGGGAATATTTTAGATATTCACGCCATTGGTAAATTATGCAAATTGTATAACGCCATATTTCACAGTGATACAGTGCAAACCGTTGGCCATTTCCCTTTTGATCTCAGGAATACACCCGTGCACTTCATTACCGGCGCCTCACATAAATTTCACGGGCCAAAAGGTGTTGGCATTTTATACATTAATGAAAACGTAAAGATAAAACCATTCGTGCATGGTGGCGGACAGGAACGCAACATGCGTGCCGGCACCGAAAATGTGTATGGTATCGTTGGCCTTGCCAAGGCCCTGGAAATGGCCACTGCAGGCTATGAAGAAGATAGCGCTTATATCGGCACCTTAAAATATTACATGTATGATGAGCTGAAAAAAAATATCCCCGGCGTTGCATTTAATGGTGATGCTTTAGGAAGAAGTTTGTACACGGTGTTGAGTGTTAGTTTTCCTAAAACAGAAAAGTCGGAGATGATCTTATTTAACCTCGACATCAATAATATATGTGCCAGTGGCGGTAGCGCCTGCACTTCCGGCGCCGACCAGGGTAGTCATGTTATCCGCGCCATCAACAACAATCCCAACCAGGTAACGGTGCGTTTTAGTTTCAGCAAACACAATACAAAGGCAGAAGTGGATGCGGTGGTGAAGAAGTTGAAAGAACTCGTATAGCCCTGAGCGTAGTCGAAGGGTGTAGGCCATAGTTTCGAGCGTAGTCGAGAAACTGCCAACTTAAAAATCTCCTTCATCTTGGTCGGTGTCCCCATCTTCACCCTCGTTGGTGGCGACATAGTTTTATGAATATGGAAATGATGATCTTGCAATACTTACACATAACAACGCCTAAAATGGTTAACATTTAGCTGTTGGCAAGGATGCCCAACAGCGGCGAGGATCTAACCTAATATAGTTTGACCTGGTTTAATTCTTGTTTAA
>JANYIM010000278.1 GCA_025362055.1 Bacteroidota bacterium | reverse complement strand
GGTCAGATGCAAGGCTTACCTCGGAGGGATTATCAAGCAAGGGAATACATATTACCAGTGATAAACCCATGGTGGCGTATGCGCACGTTTATAATTCTAGTGTTTCGGGAGCAACCATTTTGTATCCTACCAGTACGCTGGGTAAAATATATTATTCGGTTAATTATACTAATATCTCGAATGTAGGTAATGCCAATTGCTTTTTTTATGTAGTTGCTGCCGATACCGGTACAACAGCAGTTGAAATTACCCCAAGCGCTCCTACCATGGGAGGCTGGGTGGCTGGTACCACCTATACTGTTAATCTCACACAAGGGCAAATTTATAATGTGATGGGAACAACCGCCGGCAATAATGGGGTAGATCTTACCGGTTCCATCATAAAAAGTGTTGCAGCCGGAGGTGGGATTGGAGGAGGCTGTAAAAAGATAGCGGTGTTCTCTGGTAGTGGAAGGATCGCCATATCCTGTAATGGTTCGGCGCCTTCATCAGATAACTACATGGTGCAGGCCATGCCCCAGACTGCCTGGGGGAAAAAGTATCTTACTGTGCCCACGGCGAATTATACTTCTACTAATGGAACGGGCTTACCATTGATGCAGAATACATACCGGGTGTGTGTAACAGACCCCACCACAGTTATAACCGTTAATGGGGCGCCCATCGGAGTACCCTTAACTAATAATTTTTACTACCAGTTAGCATCTGCTACCACATTGCAGAAAATTGAAGCTGATAAGCCTATTATGGTGGCCCAGTATTTACCATCACAGGGAGCGTCGGGTTGCGGTACTTCTGCTGGTGATGGGGATCCTGAAGTTATTTATTTAAGTGCCGTAGAACAAAATATAAATACAGTGCAATGGGATGCCTGTAATAATTTTGCCATCAACCAGAATAAGCATTATATCAATATTGTTATTCCAAATGGCGGTACTGCTATCAGCTCCGCTAAATTAGACGGAGTAACCATTCCTCCTGCTAAATTCATCGTGCATCCGCAGGATCCAAATTATTCATATGCCGTAATTGGCGTAACCGGGGCAAATGGATCCAGTGTTCCCCATATCGTTACATCAGATTCAGGCTTTAATGCCATTGCCTATGGATACGGCAGCGCCGAATCTTATGGTTATAATGCCGGAACAAATATCAAAGATCTTTACCAGCAAATAGGGGTGGTAACGCAATATGGTATTGAACCAACACCAAATGTGTGTACCAATTCTCCTTTTAAATTCAAGGTTTCTTTACCCTATATACCTGATTCCATGTATTGGAATTTTCATAATGCTGCGGGGATGCTGCCTAACAATAACAATGTAATGGTGCTTAATACAGGTAATGTTGCACAAGATTCTTCAACCGTGGTGAATGGTAAAACAATTTACTGGTATTCATTACCTACACAATATTTCTTTACTACCGTTGGCGTGTACCCGATCACGATCTCTACTTATGTTCCTAATGCCGACTGCGGCTCCGTGCAGGATATTGATTTTAACCTAACGGTATCTGCCCCACCTGTTGCTGATTTCAGCTGGGTGAATGGCGGTTGTGTGGCTGAACCTTATTCTTTCCAGGAAACCACACCGCAATTGCCCAAACCAACCTATCATTGGTGGTGGGATTTTGGTGATCCCGGAAGTGGCGCAAGTAATAATGCTTTAATAAAAAATCCAACGCATACTTTTTCTGCGCCGGGAACTTATAATGTGAGGTTCTCTGATATCACTACACCGGGTTGTTTAAGTGATACCATCATTCACCAGATAATAGTAGCTCCATTACCCAGTGCAACCATCAACGGTACAATTGCTGTGTGTTTAAATGCACCTTCTCCTGTTATCACTTTTACTGCCACGGATGGTACTGCGCCCTATACATTTACCTATAACATTAACGGAGGCGCTAACCAAACTATCAATACTGTTGCCGGTAACACCATCACAATAAATGCCCCAACCAATGTGGCAGGTGTATTTACCTATACACTGGTGAGTGTAAAAAATACGGGTTCCGTATTATGTACACAAAATGTATCAGGTCAGCAGGCAACCGTAACTGTTAATGCATTGCCTACCGCTTCAATAAGCGGGAATACTACCGTTTGTTTAAATGCGCCATCTCCGCTTGTAACATTTACCGGCGCGGTTGGTACAGCACCTTATACATTTACCTATAATATAAACGGAGGCGCCAACCAAACAGTAACAACTGTTGCCGGTAACTCTGTAACGGTTGCAGCTCCAACCAATACACCGGGTACATTTGTGTACGCATTGGTGAGTGTTCAGGATGCAAGTTCAACTACCTGCAGCCAGGCACAGGCGGGTACTACCACCATTATTGTAAATCCATTGCCTACTGCATCTGTAAGTGGTACTATTGCAGTATGCCTGAATGACCCCTCACCAAATATTACGTTTACAGGTGCGGGTGGTGTTGTGCCTTATACTTTTACATACAATATCAATGGCGGTGCAAATCAAATAATAACAACTGTTGCGGGTAACTCAGTAACAATAGCTGTTCCTACCAATGTAGCAGGTTCTTTTAGTTATAACCTGGTTAGTGTACATGACGGAAGCGCTACTTTATGCAGCCAGGCACAGAGCGGTTCTTCTGTGGTTACAGTAAATCCTTTACCTACGGCAAGTGTAGCAGGTAATATAACCGTTTGTTTAAATGCTGCTTCACCTAACATAACATTTACAGGTGCGGCAGGAACGGCACCTTATACTTTTACATATAATATTAACGGAGGTGCTAATCAAACGGTAACGACTGTTGCAGGTAACTCTGTAACAGTAGCAGTACCTACTACAGTAGCAGGAACTTTCGTCTATACCCTGGTTAGTGTTCAGGACGGAAGTTCAACCACTTGCAGTCAGGCTCAGGGTGGCACTGCCACGGTTATAGTTAAGGCATTACCTACAGCTGCGATCAACGGAACTATTGCAGTTTGTTTAAATGCGCCTTCACCAAACATAACATTTACCGGCGCAACAGGTACAGCACCTTATACATTTACTTATAATATTAATGGCGGCGCTAACCTAACGGTAACGACTGTTGCAGGTAATTCAGTAACGGTAGCTGTTCCTACCAATGTGGCAGGAACCTTTATTTATAACCTGGTTAGTGTGCAGGAGGCAAGTGCTAATTTATGTACACAGGCACAGTCGGGATCGGCAACGGTCACCGTAAATCCATTGCCAACAGCAGCTATCAGCGGAACAACAGCTGTATGTTTAAATGCGGCATCACCTTTAATAACTTTTACAGGTGCGGTTGGTACGCCACCTTATACCTTTACCTATAACATTAACGGCGGTGCCAATCAAACGATAACGACTGTTGCAGGTAATTCAGTAACCATAACTGTCCCTACTAACGTAGCAGGATTATTTACCTATAATTTAATAAGTGTTCAGGATGCAAGTTCAACTTTGTGCTTACAGGCACAGGGTGGTTCTGCGGCGGTTACGGTTCGTCCTTTACCTACACCAAACTTTAATAACACTGCGCCTTCCTGCGAAACGAGAACAATAAATTTTACAGATGCTTCGGTACCCAATGTTGGCGTACTTAACAGCTGGTCATGGGATTTTGGCGACCCTGCCAGTGGCGCTGCTAATACATCATCACTGCAAAATCCATCGCATGTATTCAGTACCTCCGGCACCTACACCGTATCACTTACGGTTACTACCAGTTTGGGTTGTACCATTCCTGCTCCATTCACAAAAATTGTTACCATCCATAACCGTCCGCATGCAGGCTTTATGATCCCTGATGTTTGTATCAATGATATTGCTGCAATATTTACCGATACCAGTTCTGTTTCAGCTCCTGATACATTTGATCCTGCCGGGTATGACTGGAATTTCGGTGATGGTAGTCCGCATACCTTTACAAAGAATGGTACGCATTTATATCTCTCAACAGGCGTTTACCAGGTTACACATGTGGTAACTACTTTAAACGGATGTAAGGATACCCTTACACAGCCTATCTCTATCAATGGTGCTAACCCCGTTGCTGCTTTCACGATCAATAACCCTGCTACCTTATGTGCCAATGATTCTGTTGCGATCGTAAGTCAGTCAACTGTTAACTTTGGAAACGTAACTAAACTTGAGATCATTTGGGATTTTGTTAATCAGCCTGCAGTGATCCAGACCGATAATTCACCGTTCTTTGGTAAAGTGTACAAACACCTGTATCCAAATTTCCAGGCACCGCTCACAAAATCTTTTACAATAAGAATGCGTGCTTATTCCGGAACCTTATGTTTTAATGATATACCGCATATCATCACTGTTAATGCCGCACCGCACGTGCAGTTTAATAACATGCCTAATACCTGCCTTTTAGTTGCGCCTTTCCAGATCACACAGGCTTCAGAAACAGGGGGAGTACCGGGAACTGGTGTTTACTCAGGTGTGGGAGTATCGCCAACAGGTATATTCTCACCCGGTGTAGCCGGTGTTGGACCACATACTATCAAATACACTTATACTTCAACTGCCGGTGGCTGTGTTGATACGATGAGCAATACTATAACCGTACTGGATACGGCTCATGCTAATTTTACTTTTGCCACACCAATATGTCAAAATACACCAGCCTCTTTTACGGATCTATCTACTGCACCGGCTTCTGTAACAATTGCCAATACCGTTTGGGATTTTGGAGATGGCTCACCATTACAAAACCACCCGCCCGGCGCTAACTTTACGCATTTGTTTCCAGGTGCAACTACCTACACTGTAAAAATGTACAATGTTTCTGCTGTTGGTTGTAATAGTACTGTTTATTCGCAAGCGGTTACCGTAGATCCCAATCATACCATTACATTAACGTCCGGAATTCCTTCTACCAACCAAACCTTGTGTATCAATACGCTCATTACACCCATTACCTATAATTTAGGCGGTGGTGCAACAGGCGCTACCGTTACTGGTTTGCCAGCAGGTGTAAACTATGCTGTAACAGGTACTGTATTAACGATCAGCGGATCGCCCACTACAGCCGTTGGTTCGCCGTTCAATTATTCCGTAGCAACAACGGGTAATACCTGTACAATAGCAAATGCTGCCGGAACGATCGCGGTATCGGCTAACCATACGCTTACACTGACTTCGGTTGCTACAACTACAGATCAGCGCGTATGTCTTAATACTTCTATCAATGATATTACCTATACATTGGGAGGTGGTGCAACCGGCGTTATCATTACCGGCCTTCCACCGGGGGTTACTTATACTGTAACAGGCACCACGGTAACGATCACCGGATCACCGTCATCAACTGTTGGCACACCGTACAACTATTCCATTGTAACAACGGGTAATAGTTGTGTAACAGCTTCCGGTGTGGGAGTGATCAAAGTAAGCCCTTATCCAAAACCGATATTTGCATTTGATAATACCAGCTATTGCATTCCAAATGCAACGGTGACCTTTAACAATAATTCCACCATTGAAGACGGTACGGAAAATGCGTTTACCTACGCCTGGGATTTTGGTGATCCTGCCAGTGGCAGCAATAATACATCTGTTGCAAAAACACCGTCACATTATTATACCGGTGCGGGTCCGTATATCATTAAACTGGTTGTGACCAGCGGGTTTGGCTGTTCACATGATACTTCCATTACACTTAATACAATTCATCCACAGCCTAAAGCCAGCTTTGTAGCTAATAAGGTCAGTGTTTGTATTGCAGATGATGTTACGTTCACCGATCAATCTGTTGCAAATGGGGGAGTAGTTAACCAATGGAACTGGGATTTTGGCGATGGCCAGCAATCTACCGGAAACCCTGTTGTTAATCATTTATATATATCAACAGATACATTCCATGTCAGCTTGTTTGTGACGAATAGTTTTGGTTGCAATAGTGATACCCTGGTACAGCCATTTGCCGTATATCCTTACCCGGTAGTGGATGCCGGTCCCGACAGGTTTATCCTGGAGGGTGGTTCAATTGTACTAGAGCCGGTAGTTACGGGTAATGACCTGCAGTATTTATGGACGCCTAACCTGTATATGCCCAATAATACCCAGCAAAAGCCAACTGTTGTCAATCCAAAAGATGATATCACTTACACACTAACGGTAACAGCAAGGGGCGGATGTGTAAAAAGCGACCAGATGTTCGTGAAACTGTTGAGGTTCCCTAAAATACCGAACACCTTTACACCGAATAATGATGGTATTAATGATACCTGGAGGATCGATTACCTGAATACCTATCCAAATAACAGGGTGCAGGTATTTACCAGGACCGGCCAGTTGATCTTTGAATCACACGGATATAATTTACCATGGGATGGAACCTTTAAGGGAAAACCATTGCCATTTGATACATATTATTATATCATTGAGCCAGGTAACGGACGTGATCCGATCACCGGTTATGTAACTATAATAAAATAATTGAACGATCATAGCGGTGGGGAAGTACCCATCGCTATGATATTTTTTTATAGTAACGAGATCACCCTGTCGGCGGTTGAAGACCCCGACAGCGGTAAACAGAACAGTTAAATTTTATTACTAACCGTCTACAGGGTCTTCGACCGCTGCAGGGGTTAAACAAACTAAACGAAGATTAACTTTTCATTTTATAGATAAAGTTGGAACTTTAAAGATGAAGAGTTGTAATTTGCAGACCCCCGCTTATAAAAGCTGAAAGCATGAAGAAATTTTTTTGGATAACAATAGCAGGCTGTCTTTTAAGTTTTTTTGCATCCTCGCAAGCGAAGCCTTCTTATACGCAATATATTTTAAACAATTATATCCTTAACCCCGCACTTTCCGGTATTGAAAATTATACCGATGTAAAAGCAAGTTTACGCAATCAATGGGTTGGTATCAATGGCGCACCGGTAACAGCTTATTTTAGTATACAGGGGCCCCTTAACAAAAAAGACCTGCGCACCAATGCTACTTCTTTCCAGATACCGGGTGAAGATCCCCGGGGGCCGAAATATTGGGATGAGTACGCAGTTTCACCTTCACATTCAGGAATTGGCTTTACTGCCGTTAATGATAAGGCAGGATATATTAACCGTTGGTCTTTTGCTGCAACCTATGCCTACCATAAGCCGTTGGGCGTTAAAACCGCACTGGCATTGGGATTCAGCGGGGGATTATCGAGCGTAAGTATTGATCGTTCAAAAATTGATTTTGCTGGGCTTGATCCCAATGATCCGGCAATTGGTTATAGTACGGGGGAATTAAAGAAATTAAAACCGGAGATTGGCGTTGGCTTATGGCTGTATTCATCAAAATACTTTTTAGGGGCATCCGTGTTGAATATAATTCCCGGTAAGGCTAAGTTTGTTACCAATGATAAGTTCGGTACCTATTTTTCTCCCAATTATTTTTTAACGGCAGGGTACAGGGTCCAGCTTTCTGACCAGGTTTCTATGCTGCCTTCTGTAATGGTACAATACTGGCAACCCCAGTTGACAGGGGCTCACGTGAATGTTAAATTTCAATACAATGATGATTTTTGGATAGGAGGAAGTTATCGCATGTCGAGCCTCATCTCTGGTTATTCGGCCATGGTGGGCGTTAATGTATCCAATACTTTCAACGTTAGTTATGCTTATGAGAATGCTACTACTTCAAGGCTAAAGACCTATACAGGGAATACGCATGAGATCGTACTTGGATTTTTGATCGGCAATAAGTACGGAGATAGTTGCCCGCGGAATATTTGGTAAAAAAATCGTTTAAAGGTTTAAAACGCTTAATTGTTTCAGGGTTTTAAAGAACCCTATGTATTGCTGCAAAATTTTATGCGGTAAGGCTCTTCGATAATTTTACTCCATAATCTTTAAGCGATATACCTCCTTAACCTTGCAACTACTGCGGGGGCAATAGTTTCTTCACCCTGCCACTATCCAATCTTTTAGTAAGCGTATCGCCGGTATTTTCCATGGCGGTAGCCATCCAGTCGGGTTGCAATACCCATTTGCCATTTTCAAAGCGCAACCAGTATACTTTTATAGAAGCTGACCTGGAGCCGGAAGATTCTTCTTTTACGATTACCTGCCTGGCAGCATCATTTTCTTTTTCAACAATGGGCGTAACAAAGTCCTTGCTTACCTCATCGGAAAATTCTTCGGCATTTTTTTCAATGGACCTGATCAGAGGTTGAAGTTTTTTAAGTTGCTTTTCAATGACAGGCCTTTGCTTTTCTACTTTTGCAAGTATCGCATTCAGATCGGGTGTTTTAATTTCTGGCAAAGGCGTATTGGCAATAACGGCATCGTTTATTTCAGCACTGCTCGTTGGATAAAAGCCGGGCGGGGTAGTTGTTATTGAGTATGTTATTGCAGTACCGCCGGAATGCAACAACATAAAGGAAAACGATCCAACAAGTAAGAATAGCCCAACAAGCGGCGCTATAAAACTGATCCGTTTTTCTTGCTTAAAATTTTTATCGGTTGAAAAAAAATGAATGCGGTGCAGTAATTGTTTCTTGCGGCTAACCGCAGCCAGTTGAAAATTGGGGATCAACCGTTTTACTCGTTCGGCCTGTAATAAGGTCTCTGCATACAAGGAAGGGGCATAATCAAAAGCAATGACACTGATATCGCAATATTGCTCTCTTTCCAGGCGGATCTTTTTACAAACAAGCGCTACAAAAGGGTTAAAGAAGAAAATGGTTTCTGCAGACAGCAAGAACCAATTGAGCAGGTAATCATTTGCCCTGATATGTGTTAATTCATGCAGGATAAGGGTTTCAGCCTGTTGAGCGCTGATATTATTCAGCAATGCCACCGGCAACAATATGACGGGTTTTAAAAAGCCAAAAGTAACTGGTGTATTGATGGTGCTGCTCAACCACAGTTTTACTTTTCTTTTGATGCCGAACTGATGTGCTTTTGATTCTGTAAAAAGTTTCAGGTCAATCTCCGGCCTTTGCAGGCCTTGTTTATACTGCTGCTTAAAACAGTACCAGGTATAGACGGCTTTTACCAGTTTATAACTAATGATGAGCACATAGGCGCAGAATATCCAGGGTGTGACCAACTGCACATTTTCATTTGATAGAAACCCGGGCAGCATATTCCTAAAACTAATTGCAGCGGCCTCATTTCCACCAGCAAAAAAGTAAATGAAAAATGTGATGATAAAAAGCGTTCCCTGGGTACCGAGCAATAAGAATAAGAAATTTCTTTTTACCAGGGGAGAATCCTTTTGTAAAAAAACTTTGTCAACGATCATATAACACAACAACAATGCTCCTGCCTGCCATAAGCTGTGCAACATGCTCATACAAAAACTGTAGGAGAGTTGTGTCATAATCGGGTGGTAGTTGATAGTTGGCAGATTGAGCCTGCGAATTCAAAGAACTCTTCAAATTCTGCAAATCGCTACCTGCCAACTTTTTTTATTTCTGTTTTTTTAATTCCGTGATCAGTGATTCTATCTTTAATAATTCCTCTTCACTGGCTGCATGTCCACCCAAAGCCTGCAATACCAGGTTTGCAGGCGAACCTGCAAAAAGGGTATCGATCATTTTATTCAGGAACTGTTTTTGTGTCTTTTCACGGCTTACAGCGGGACGGTAAATATGGGTCTTGTTGCTGTCATCCCTGGTTACCAGCCCTTTTTCAAACATGATCTGCATCAGTTTAAGGGTAGTGGTATAGCCTGAATCTTTTGTTTTTAAAAGTTCTTCATGCACGGTACGCACGGTTGCAGCCTGTTCATTCCATAGTACCTGTAGTATCTCCAAC
>JANYIM010000271.1 GCA_025362055.1 Bacteroidota bacterium | reverse complement strand
TACGATGATCGCAGCTGCAAAGGAATTTAATATAGATGCGCAGGTGATCGGAAGGGTGGAGGAGAGTGCGAAAAAGGAATTGGTGATCAGGTTGAAAGATGAAGAGATCATTTATTAAGTAATGCTTATTCACATATTTTAACAAATGGTGCGAAAATTAATTTCAGATAAAGTGATTGTAAGAACTAAATTTGCGGGTATTGAGGAATAAAGTTCAGCAGTACAAGAGTGCGACGCCTGTGAAGCTGAATAGAATTACCAATGTTTGCAACACAAGACAGAAAACACTAAACCGAAAACCGGATCATGGCTCAATCGATCGTTGAATTAAAAAATGTAAATATTTACCAAAGCAGCAGCCTTATTTTAAGCGATGTAAATATTTCTGTGGATAAAGGCGAATTCGTTTACCTCGTTGGTAAAACGGGTACGGGTAAGAGCAGTTTGCTAAAAACATTGTATGGCGACCTGCAATTGGTAGAAGGAGATGGATGGGTTGTGGGGCACGACCTGAAACAGCTGACCTGGAAAACGGTTCCTTTTTTACGCCGCAACCTGGGTGTGGTATTCCAGGATTTTCAATTACTGACCGATCGCAATGTAAATGAGAATATGAAATTTGTTTTGAAAGCCACCGGCTGGAAAGACGAGAAGCTGATGGATGAAAAGATCGCCGACGTATTGGAGAAAGTTGGCCTCCGCACCAAGGGTTTTAAGATGCCCTTTGAGTTGAGCGGTGGTGAACAACAACGTATGGACATTGCCCGCGCCTTATTGAATTCTCCCAAACTGATATTGGCCGATGAACCCACCGGTAATCTTGACCCGGAAACGAGTGATGAGATCATGCAATTGCTTTTCCATATCTGTAAAGATTATAACACTACCATCATCATGGCTACACATGATTATATGGTGATCAAAAAATTTCCTGCAAGAATGATCAAGACTGAAAGGAATAAAGTATGGGATAATGCTACTGTAGAAATGTCATAAGTTTTTTTGCATTCACTTCATTGTTATACTCATGCTGTAACAAGCCCTGCCTTTGCTGTATTTCCTGTTCTGTAAAAGGTTGCTCGTATAATACATTTATTTTTTGCTGGAAGGAGCTGGCATCTGTTGCTGTATGGCAATAGTTCTCGAGCCCCGAACCCAACACTGCCGCAGGATTCACCAGGCAATGCCTTCCATTGAACAAGGCATTCAGCAATTTTAATTTAACACCCGTAGTATTGAAGGACGGCAGCACGTGCAACTGTGCTTTTGCGATGAGGTCCTGCATGGCAGCATCTGTTGGATTGGCCACCAGGCAGGTATTCGGATGTGCATGTGCAAGCCTTTGTAATTTTCGGGATGGGCCTTTACCGGCAATCACAAATGGTATGGTTGTTTTGGTAAAAACATTTTGCAATAACCAAGCCGCTGCCTGCTCGTTCTCATTGATCGCTAAATTGCCGTGATACAAACAAAAACATCCTTTACCCTCTTTGCCAACAGTCAATGTATACGGCAGAAACACGGGCAGGTGATCGATAGCTGCAGCTTTAAATTGCAGTTGGTATATTTTAACATCCTGCTTACTAACGGCAAGGAATAGTGCTTTATTGGCAATGCTTTTTTCATATTTCTTTAAGAGCCTGCTTTCATTCAGGAAATACAGCTTTTTTAAAAGGCCGGTCTCCTGTTTGGCCAGTTGCCGGTAGTATTCGAATTCTGCATTGTGTAAACGCACAACAACAGTGCGGTTGTTCAATTCGCCTGTCGACAAGTAATAAGTAGTATGTATCCCTTCCAGCAGGATAGGGTAGTTGTCTTTTTGAAGATCGCTGATCAGGTCTTCATTAACTCTTGAATTAACGATAAAGGGTAGCCGCAAAGAAAAACGGCTGATATTATTTTTTCTTGGATAATAATTTACGGATACGCAATATTTATTCAGTTCTTCCTGCGGGGTTCGGCCTTGTGTAAAGCAATGAAGATGAATTTTGATGCCAAGATGATGGAGGGCCTTTAACTTATAAAACAGGTCTGTGACACCGCCGTGATCAGCAGGCCAGGGAACGTTGTGGGTGACGATATGGAGATGGTTGGAGCTCAATGTTAAAAGTTACGGGTTAAGCGTTCATAAAACGCAAGTAATTTTTCTTCTTCATTCTGCCAGTTCAATACTTCTCTTGCCCTGAAACAGTTTTGTTGCAAACGGTCATAAACGGGTTTGTTGTTCAGTAAAACATTCAATGCATTGGCAATGGTTGTTACCTCCAGGTCTTTTATCAATAGGGCCACTTCAAATTCATCATTGATCATTTTGTACTCGGGAAAATCCATTGTTAGCTGAGGCATCCCATTGTGCAGGTAATCAAAGAATTTATTGGCCAAAGAATAATACTGGTTCAGGCCAATATGCTCTACCAGGTTGATCCCAATATAAGCTGTAGCCGTTATTGCGTCCAGTTCATCCGGCAATACCTTTCCTTTCAGCAACACTTTATCGCCCAGATTGTTTGCTACGATGAGTGCCTTTGTTTGCTCCATGAAATTCCCGTCGCCGTAAATCACCAATGGAGCTGCAATGTCTTTCATGGCAGGGATAAGAAATTCCAGTCCCCGGGCTTCATTCACAGCACCCTGGTATAAAATGATCTTTTCTGTCTTTGTGGAAGGGGCAGGAAGGGGTTTAAGCAAAGGGAGATTTCTTATTAACTCATACTCTACGCCGTATACTGTTTTGAATTCGGTAATAATGGCATTACTTACACAGTAGCCATTCTTAAATTTGGGGACAAAGGTCTTTTCTATCCAATGCCATACTTTATAAACCCCTCGACGGGTCATTATTTCCTTTTGCTGGGAAAAATATTCATGGGCATCATAAACGCTGCTAATACGTTTTAATTTTCCAGCCAGCCAAACAGGAAGCATGGTATCGAGGTCAATACAACAAATGGCATCTGCCCTTTTAAAAAGCAACCACCAGAACAGGCGGAAATTATATTCGGCATAAAAGCCAAAGCCCCTTTTTAAAAAGGTAAATATTCTTTTCTGCTGATATTTTTTTTGCTGTAGGGGCAGGGAATTATTGTTCCTTGTTCCTGTCAATAGCACACTATAACCTGCTTCGGCCAAACTGCTGCAGATGCGGATCATGCGCTGGTCGTAGTTAAGGTCATTGGTTACCGTAAAAATTATTCGCTTCAAAAAAATTGATTATCGGTTAAAAAGGTACAATTTCTGCAAGAATAAAGCCCGGGAGCCCCAGTTCCAGGCAATATTCAAAAAAAAACAGCAAATCACCGCCTCAAAACCAATATTTCTGCGTACTTTCGCACCCGAAATAACAAAAATAAAAACGGCACCAATCCGGGTGCTTAAAAAACAATTTAGATGTCTTATTTAACAACAGAAAAAAAAGCTACCATTTTCAGCGGTTTCGGGGCTTCCGCAAAAAACACCGGCTCCATTGAGGGCCAGATCGCTTTATTAACAGAGCGCATCAACCACATTTCAGATCACCTGAAAGAGAACAAAAAAGATTTCTCGACCCAAAGAGGTTTAATGATGATGGTAGGTAAACGTAAGCGTTTGCTCACTTATCTCAGTAAACACGACCTGACAGGTTACAGGGCTTTAATTGAAAAATTAGGTCTGCGTAAATAAACTATCACAACTTATGTAATACGATTAATTCCCAACTTTAAATTCATGGTTGGGAATTATTCATTTTAAACAAGGTTTATTGATCGTTTGTTTTTCGGATTCTCCCAGTCATTTACTGTTACAAAGGGCAGGTCTGCTCAACGCGATCAAGTACACCATAAACAAATAAATATGTCATTATTACAACCAAAATCCGTTACGTTCGATATAGGCGGTGGCCGCATGGTAACTATTGAAACCGGCAAAATGGCCCGCCAGGCCGATGGTTCCGTAACTGTTCGCCAGGGCAATTGTATCATTTTAGCAACTGTTGTTGCTAATAAAGAGCCCAAAGCGGGACAAAGTTTTTTCCCTTTATCAGTAGATTACCAGGAAAAATTTGGTTCAGCCGGGCGCATACCGGGTTCTTTCTTTAAAAGAGAAGCTCGTTTAAATGATTACGAAATATTAACCTCCCGTTTAATTGACAGGGCTTTAAGGCCTTTATTCCCGGAAGATTATTTATGTGAAGTACAGGTATTGGTGTCGCTCATTTCATCCGATGATGAAGTGATGCCCGATTCACTGGCTTGTCTTGCTGCCTCTGCAGCCCTTGCTGTTTCTGATATTCCCATCCAGGAGATCATCTCTGAAGTGCGTATCGGCAGGGTAGATGGTGAAATGGTCATCAATCCTACCCGTACACAATTAAAAACATCCGACCTTGAATTCATCATTGCTGCTACCAATAAGAATATCATGATGGTGGAAGGCGAAAGTAATGAGTGCCAGGAAGAAGACCTTGTTAAAGCAATTGAACTGGCGCATGAAGCAGTAAAAGTACAGGTGAAGGCACAGGAAGACCTACGGGACCTGGTGGGTAGTACAGTTAAAAGAGAATATACGAAGCCTTACCGTAACGAAGAACTGAATGAAAAGATCACTGCATTTGCGAAAGATAAGGTGCACGCTATTGCGGCAGCAGCCTCTGCAAAGCACGACAGAAGCGATGCCTTTGATGCCCTGAAAGCCGAAGTAGTTGCTTTTTTAGGAGATGAATTGCCGGATGAAGACAAAGCATTGATCGGACATTACTATGGCGACCTGCAATATTATGTAGTAAGGGATATGATCCTCAATGAAAGAAGGCGTTTGGACGGAAGGGGTACTGAAGACATACGTCAACTGGCCATGGAAACAGATATTTTGCCAACTCCGCACGGCTCGGCATTATTTACAAGAGGTGAAACACAATCACTTACAACCGTTACTTTAGGAACACCTTTAGATGAATTATTAGTTGAAAGTGCGTTCAAATCTGATTACACGAAATTCATTTTGCACTATAATTTTCCTCCTTTCTCTACCGGTGAAGTGAAGATGATGAGGGGTGTTGGCCGCAGGGAAGTTGGCCATGGTAACCTTGCCATGCGTTCTTTAAAGAAAATGATGCCGGGCAGCGAATATCCTTATACCGTAAGGGTGGTAAGTGATATCCTGGAAAGCAATGGATCATCTTCCATGGCTACTGTTTGCGCAGGTTCATTGGCGCTGATGGATGCCGGTGTTCCACTTTCAAAACACGTGAGTGGTGTGGCGATGGGATTAATTAAGAAGGGCGACAATTTTGCGGTACTCACAGATATCCTTGGTGATGAAGATCATTTGGGCGACATGGACTTTAAAGTAACGGGTACGCGTGATGGCATTTGCGGTGTTCAGATGGATATTAAGGTAGACGGTTTAAGCATGGACGTAATGCGCCAGGCATTGGCACAGGCCAAGAAAGGCCGTATGCATATCCTGGATGCGATGTATGCATGCACACCTGCTGCGCGGCCGGAAGTGAAGCCACATGCACCAAGAATGGTGAAATTAATTATTGATAAGGAATACATTGGTGCGGTGATCGGGCCGGGTGGTAAAGTGATACAGGAAATTCAACGAGAAACAGGCGCTACCATCAATATTGAAGAGGTAGACAACCACGGTGAAGTAAGCATCTTCTCTAAAGAAAAAACCAGTCTTGATAAAGCAGTAGCATGGGTTAACGGGCTTGTTGCAGTACCGGTTGTGGGCGACAGTTATGAAGGCACGGTGAAAAGCATTAAAGAGTTTGGTGCTTTTGTAGAATTCCTGCCAAAGAAAGAAGGGTTGCTGCATATCAGTGAAATAAGCTGGAAGCGCCTGGAATCAATGGACGGCATCTTTAAAGAAGGCGATAAGGTAAAAGTGAAATTGCTTGACGTGGATCAAAAAACGGGTAAATTCAAATTGAGCCGTAAAGCTTTGATACCAAAACCTGAGATGCAGTCAAAGCCGCAGCAAGGTGAACAACAAGCTTAATTCGTTTATATAATTAATGACCGTCCCGTATTATACGTGACGGTTTTTTTATTGCAGGCCAGCATTCAAAATTATCAGATGAACTATTTACAATTCGATTTTGAGACCGAAAATGAAGCACAGTGTGAAATACTGATGGCATTACTTACTGATGCAGGCTTCGAAGGTTTTGAAGAAGCCGGGAATCACCTGAAAGCATTTATCAAGGAAGCAGCACTTAATATGGAGCAGTTGGGGGAGGTTTTAAAAACAGTTCCTGTACAATTCAAACAAACCATCATTCAGCCCCAGAACTGGAATGCAAAATGGGAGAGCAGCTTTGAGCCGGTGATGGTCAACGATTTTGCGGTGATACGCGCCGGCTTTCATCAACCTGTAAAGAATGTACTGCATGATATCATCATTACGCCCAAAATGAGTTTTGGTACGGGGCACCACGCCACTACATTTTTGATGATCGAACAAATGTCGAAACTGGATATCAGGGATAAAAACCTGCTGGACTTTGGAACCGGCACCGGGGTATTGGCCATCCTTGCCGCAAAGATGGGCGCCAATAAAATAAAAGCAATTGACAATGATGATTGGAGCATCGAAAATTCAAAAGAGAATATCAAGGCGAATGATTGCAGCAAAATAAATATTGAAAAGGCAGACAGCATTTCAGTAAATGAAAAATATGATGCCATTCTCGCCAATATTAATCTTAATGTGATCCTTGCAAATCTTCCGGGCATTGCAGCTTCAGCAAAAACAGGCACAATAGTTTTATTGAGTGGTTTTCTTACATCAGATGAACAGCCAATATTGAATGCAATAGCACAGCATGGTTTTACAAGGATATCAACATCTTCAAAAGGAGCGTGGTTATGTCTGAATATACAAAAGAACTGACCTTCTTTTATATATCTAAATGGCTGATAATGAAATTATTAATATGGATATCCACATTACCTGCCACTTAACATTAAATAATCGTTAAGTGAATTGATTATTTGTTATTTTTGTGTCCTTCAACTCAAGCTTAGCAAACGGATGAAAGAACTACTTCTCATTGTAATTGCATATTTTATTGGATCCATTCCTACCGCATTAATCATCAGTAAACGTTTTTTTGGCGTTGACATACGTGACTACGGAAGTGGCAATATGGGCGCTACCAATACTTTCAGGGTATTGGGTTCGCGGTATGGCACGATGGTGATGATATTTGATATGCTGAAGGGATTACTTGCTGTTGAATTATACAATTTCCTTCCTTACTATTTTCACAATGAACTGGAGCGTACAAATTTCATGATCGGACTTGGGCTTGCTGCTGTTGTTGGTCATATCTTCCCCATTTTTGCAGGTTTCAGGGGAGGCAAGGGTGTTGCTACTTTATTCGGAATGTTACTGGCCGTGCAACCCATTATTGCCATCAGTTGTACCGGCGTATTTGTGTTGGTACTTTACCTGACCCGTTATGTTTCCTTAAGCTCTATTTTAGCAGCTTTATCTTTACCGATAAGTGTATTATGGATCTGGAATGAACATGAAGTGATGTACCGGGTATTTGCCCTGCTGGTGGCTGCCCTGGTGATATTTATGCATCAAAAGAATATAGGACGCATTTTACGTGGAGTAGAAAGCCGTATCCCTATATTAAAGCACCGTGACAGGAGAAAATCCCGTCGCAGAGGTGAGTAACCGGTCTTCTGCAAACTCATCTTTTTCATTTCTCAACTACTGAATAGTACATTTTGTATTTTTGACGAAAATTGGTACGCCAATTGATAAAGGGTATAAATAAAACTCAACCAAATGAAAAAATTATTTTTTTTAGTTCTTGCACTGCCTTTGTTCATGGCATGTCACACCAATTCAATTACCGGCCGTAAGCAGCTGGCGCTATTTCCCGAATCGACCTTACAACAGCAGGCCTTAACCGAGTACCATACCTTTCTTTCACAGAATAAAGTGATGAGTGAAACAACGAACAGGGATGCGGAAATGGTAAGGCGTGTAGGGACAAGAATTTCAAAAGCGATCACTGATTACTATACACAGAAAGGATTGGGTGAAGAACTCAACGGGTATAAATGGGAATTTAACCTGGTAGATTCAAAAGAGGTGAATGCCTGGTGCATGCCCGGTGGAAAAGTGGTAGTGTATACCGGCCTGCTACCCATAACTCAGAATGAAGCAGCATTGGCCATTGTTTTGGGGCATGAAATCACGCATGCTGTTGCACATCATGGAAATGAACGAATAAGCCAGGTTGCCATTGCACAGGGATTGGAAATAGCAGGTAATATATTTACATCAGGTAATCAAAAGGCCAATGGTATTTTTAATAATGTATTTGCTCCGGGCGCACAGGTAGCGGTATTGTTGCCTAATTCACGGAACCAGGAGTATGAAGCAGATCATTTAGGCTTATTATTTGCAGCAATGGCGGGCTATAACCCAAGAGAAGCCATTACTTTTTGGCAACGCATGTCGAAAGCCGGTGAAAATTCACAGAAACCACCCGAATTCCTGGCAACACATCCAAATGATGAGAACCGTATCGCAAAATTGCAGGGATATATGAACGAGGCACTGGGTTATTATAAGCCGGTTGGCCCCACTCATTGATAAATAACTATAAAAACTCCGCTAAATGCGGAGTTTTTT
>JANYIM010000270.1 GCA_025362055.1 Bacteroidota bacterium | reverse complement strand
GTAAAGATTACATCGAAACTACTGCCACTTGCCAGGTTCAAAAAATCAAAACCGTTCATGTTCGGCATCTCTATATCAAGCATTACTAGTGTGGGATTGAATGCCTGCATTTCATTCAATGCTGCTTTTGCAGTGGCACAATAATGGATCTCTGTTTTAACGGTAATATATTTCTCTATCAATACTTTCAAAATATTGCCTGCTGCCGCTTCGTCATCAACAATTAATATTTTTATCATGCTATGCTGTTTATTTTTTTACAATAACGGTAAAGTTCATACCATTCCCAGGTTTGAAGGAAATGAAATGATCACCTTTGTCCCGGATGAGTCACCCAGCTTGTCATTTTTATCAATGGTTTCAAATTTTATGTCGGCCTTAAACTGCTGGCTCAATACATGCAGGCGCTGTTGCAGGAGCATGGTACCTTTGGAATCAAACTGTCCGCTTCCCAGTTTTTGCTCTTTGATCACGGCGGCTTTTTCCCTTCCGATACCATTATCTTCTACCGTTATTAACAGCTGTCCAGCTTTTTCTTCATAAGTGATCTGGAGTGATTTGTCTCCTTCTTTATTACGCAGACCATGCCATATTGCATTTTCAACAAATGGTTGTGTTATCATGGATGGGATCATGATCTCTTCAGCGTCTGAAATACCTGTAGCATTCACTTGGTAACTAAAGGACTTGCTGAACCGTAAAGACTCCAACGAAAGATATAGTTGCAGCATTTCCATCTCAGCGCTCAGCGGAATCAATTCCTTTTCAGAATTATTCAAAACCATTCGTTGCAATTTTGAAAACTTTGAAAGATATTCATAAGCTGCATCCACTTTATTGGTAAGGATGCATTCCTGTATTGCATTCAAACTGTTGAAGATAAAATGCGGGTTCATCTGGCTGCGGAGCGCTTCCAGCCTAGCTTTTGAAAGCTGTTCGTTCATGCTGTACATTTCGACTTTGGCCTGTTGGAGCTTTAGTTTTCCAGCTTCTATTGCTTTGAAATTATTTTCCCTCCATTTTACAAAAAAGTAAATGACCAAAAGAATGAAAATGATGATCAGTGAAATAAACCACCAGGTTTTCCAAAACGGCGGCTTTATGGTAAATGAAATGTTAAGCTGTTCTTTTACCTGGTTTCCATATACATCAGTTGCTTTAACGTGTAAAATATATTTTCCTGGCTGCAAAGAATTGAATGTTATCTCCGAGTGATTACCCAGGCCATTCCAGTTTTTATCGAGCCCTTCCAACCAATAATAATATTTCACCTTTTCCGGTTCGGCAAATTCCAGTAACCCGAAGCGAAAATATATCCGGTTTTGCAGATAGGATAAATCCGACAAGGCTTTTGTAGAAATGTTTACCAAACTTCCATTTACCTGCACTTCATCTAAGTGAAGCAATCGCTCCTCTATCTTCTGCTTAAAGAATCCATCGGGATCAATATTAACCAGCTTTGCCCCCAATAAAAAATAAATATGGCCGTCTTTAGCCTCCAGGCTGCTGCCAAAATAATTGCTGAGCTTATCGGGTGATTCAGTAAAGACATTAATAAAAGTATTTTTCTGTGGGTCATAAAAATTCACGCCTCCCATAGAGCCTACCCAAAGTCTTTTTTTAGAATCAGAGCAAAGTGTAAAACTGAAATCATGCAGCAGCCCGTTAGCTGTTGTATAAACGAAAGCGTTATGACTTTCCATGCTATATTTTATCAACCCATTTTGCGAAGTGACCCAGATATTCCCATTTCCATCATCTGCAATATCTCTTGTATTTTCATAAACAAAATTCAAGTCCCTGAGTCGCTTAGTCAGGTATATAGTATCCATTCGAAGCGTTGAAAGGTTGCGCTTCACCAGGTCATCATTGTTAGTGAGAAAGTATAAAAAGTTGCTGTCTTTTGAAACGCAGGCTTGTTTTGAAAAACCCGTACTTAACAATGTCTCAATGCTGTCGGTTCCATTATAATAATATATAACCCCTGATGTCTTTTTAATATAGATGGCATGGTCATTTTGCTTAAAAGCCCATGCTGCCCTTCCGGGATAACCAGATACTAATTGATAAACCTTTTCCAGTGGCATTCCTGATATGGTTTTATGCAATGCAGTATCTGCTTGCATAAATGTTGCCTTCCTGGCAACAATGACCTTATTTTTTTCGGCTGTAAAGACATACCCATAGCCACCGGCCACTGCATCTTCAACCGGAAAATATTGCTTGTTATCATTAAACACATTATACTTAAATAATCCCCCTGAAAAAAATGGGACATAAATATTTCCATGCTGATCCTGCGAAATAATACCTGACTCATAATCGATAAATTCGCTTTTATCACTGAGGTATTTTTGTTGAACAGTGCTGTCGTAGTATTTAATGATAAAAATTCCGTTATTGGTGGTTACCCACATCCTTTTCAGGTAGTCTTCACAAAGCGAATAAACATAATCAGATTGTATTAAGCTGTTGACGCCATCATATCTTATAGCGCTAAACGCATGGGTATTGCGGTCAAACAAAAGCAGCCCGCCATAACGAAAGCCTATCCAGATATTTCCTTTATAATCGGCGGCTAATGAATAACAGCAATACCAGGCTTTCAGAGGCACATTAAAATGAAATGAATCTAATTTTTCAGTGATCAGATTATATTTCATTAACGTTGAATTATTAAAAACAAAGTACAGGTTATTGGCAGAGTCGGTACACAATTCGCTTTGAGAATTATGCTGATTGCCTTCTCGTAAATTAAATATTGGGTTGTGCTGAGGGTTATTGTATTGATGAAAGAATTGACGGCTTTTAAAATCATAAAAAATAACATACCCCGAAGCGAACATCCAAATGCCGGCTTTGGTTTTTACGGACCCTTTATAAAGTATTCCACAATTAGGCATACCCTTGCCCGATTTTTCATTATCCAATACCTGGGAATACTTACCGGATTCAGAGTCTATTATAAACATTCCTGCGTCAGTTTCTACCCAGATATTATCTTTGTCATCCTGGAAAATGGAAACGATATAACCAAGACGATCATCAGCCCCATTTGCAGGTTTTAATTTATAATGCAATATGATACCGGTTTTAGGATCAAGTTTATCCAACCCCCCCGTCGTTCCCACCCATATAAAACCCAACCTGTCTTCAAATACCGAATGCATTTCTTTACTACTCAATGAGGCCGAGTCATTTCCTGATCGGTTATACACTTTTATTGAAGTACCCTCATGTTTATGTAACCCGTTATAGCTACCAAACCACATATTATTCTGCTTGTCCTTTATTAAAATCGTCAATTGGTTTGTTGATAAGCCCTGTGTCGTTGCGATATGATAACTGGTTTGCGCACAAGGTTGAAGCTGTTTGCAAAAAAGCAAAAAGAATAAAACGACGATATGTTTGCTGGGTGAGATAGAATATTATTTGATATTAAAGGTAATATAATAAGTATCCCTTCGGGTTTCGTTCCCTCAATAGAATGCTACGTTCCCTAATCTGTTAGCGTTTTCCCATTGATGGAACGAATGCAGGCAAACCAAATCTGCTCTTTCTAACTCATATCCCTCGTTCCCTAATTGCCCCTTTACAAGCCTTATACGGCGGTATACTTTTACATCATAATAAAAAAATGGCAAAAGATTCAAATACGATCATTAGTAAAACAAGCGAACTGGAAGAGGAGCTAAAGAATACCGGGTTATGGCAAAATGATATGCCAGGATGGGTACACGGATACGATGACGGCAGCAACATCAGCAAAACCAACTTCGCACAATGGTTACAGTTTGTTTTTGTCCCCAATCATTTGCATAAAAGTAAAACACTACCCGCCACCGAAAAAAAACTGATCGTTCCGCAAGCGATAAAATTCTTTGGCGACGACGTTAAAAAAGGAAAACTCCTTCAAATACTGATTGAAATAGATTCTTTATTATAAAACTAAAAAAACAAAAAAATGAAACATTTAAAAACCATTACGACCGCTTTAGCCATTTTGCTCTTTGCTGTTTCCTGCAAAAAACAATCTGTTGAACCAGCACCTATTGCCGTTGCTTCTAAAAAATTGCAATCAACCACCTGGACCGCAGGCTGGGGCACCAATTACACTTATACCTATGATACGCAGGGAAGATTGGTCAAAGAAGAAGATACCTATGAAATGGAGACCTATGCCTTCACCGGCAATACCGTGCACATAACCGATTATGATAAAACAAAGGCAAGGATCGTTCAAGACCTCTCGGGCACATTGGATAATGCAGGCAGGATGATCAGTTATACCAATGCTATTTCTTATAATATCAATTCGCCATACACAGAACAGGGGGCATTTACTTATGATGCTGATGGATACCTGCTTCAATGTAAGCTGACCAGCAACAACCTGGTTTATACTTATGATTACACAGTAGCCAATGGTGATTATACCAAGGTGGTATACCAGTTAAATGGGCAGGGCGGATACACACAATCCTCTGATTTTTATACAGATAAAAATGACCAGGCGGGTATCGATTATGAAGTAACCAAAAATTTTGGATTCAATAACGGGCTTTTTGGCAAAACCAGTACACACCTGTTGAAGTACCAACAACTACTGCAAAAAGGCGTGGTAACTCCTTCATGGACAAAAAACCTCAGCTACACATTCGACAATGATGGTTATGTACAAACGGCTGACCTGACCGGTACTTGGACAGCATCGGCGATTTATACTTTTCAATAAATAATTACTTAAACCTAAAAAAAAATCAAGTGAAACATTTAAAAACGATCACAACCGCATTAACCATCTTATTCTTTGCAACATCCTGCAAAAAACAATCTGCTGATCCTGCACCGGTTGTAGTAGCAAAGAAACTACAAACGATCGCCACATCAGGCGTGGGTAGTCCAACAAATCAAAGCTTTACTTATGACACTAAGGGTAGATTAATTAAGGAAGAAAATAATGATGGGTATGGAACTTATGAATACAGTTCCAATGCTGTTCTTATTAAGGATTTCAATAAACTGGTGAATAAATTAGAGTTTGTGATCAATGGCACAACCGATAATGCAGGAAGGATGATCAGTTTCACCGGTATTAATTATAACGGTAACGTACCGGTTAACCTAACAGCAGTATTTACCTATGATGCCAATGGATATATAGCACAATACAAAAGAACCAACAATAATAATGTATACACTTACGACTTTACAGTTACAGATGGAGACTATACTAAATTAATTATTCATCAAAATGGCGCGGAACTATATACACAAACCACAGATTTTTTTACAGATAAGACAGCGCAATCTGTTGTTGAAAATGATATACCCGAATCTTTTTGTTATAACAATGGATTGTTTGGTAAAACAAATACACACCTCGCAAAGTATCGCCAGGAGTTACTGCCAGGAGCAATACTCCCAGTATGGAAGTTTAATATGGCATATACATTGGATAATGATGGTTATATTCAAACGATCCTTTCAAGCGGTAGCACTAATTCGCTTGCTACTTATAGTTTTCAATAACGAGATCTGACAATCTAACTCATAAATAAAAAGAACCCCTGAAAGTTTCAGGGGTTCTTTATTTATTAAGCTCCGATTAAATTAGTGTTCGTGATGGTGTTGCATCGCTGCCAGTTCTTCTGCGGTCACTTCTTTCTCTTTGGCTTTTACCTGTCCTTCGATCCAGTTAAATAATTTATCAGTGATCAGGCGGCGGTAACTGCTGTCAACCTGCTTTTCATCCTTCATCATGCGGTCGATATAAGTTTCTATCCAGCTGGTATCCCCGTCCATGTTCATAGACCCGAAATAACGCATCACTTCTGCTTTCATGTATTCCCGCAGGTCTTCATTACTCACTTCCAGTTTATTTTCTTTTATCAGTTTATCGCTGATCAATGTCCATTTCAACTGGTTGCTGAAAGCGGGAAATTCTGCTTCTGCCAGTTCTGCAGTTTTAGCCTGTTCACCACCAGTTTGTAGCCAGCGTTTTAAGAACTCAGCAGGAAATTCCATTTTCGTTTCATCGATCAGGTAATGATAGAGTTGGTCCTGCAACTGATTGCGGCTTTGCCCGTCCCAGTAATGCCGTATCTCCTCTTTTATTGCTGCACGTAATTCATCTGCTGTTTTAATGTCCTTACCCGGATAAATTTCTTTAAAAAAGCCTTCTTCCAGTTCTCTTTTTTCTACTAACCCTATTTTTACGATCTCCAGTTTGAAATATTTTTTTGAAGCATCGGCATCATTTTTTTCAAAGCCAAGGTCTTCCAGCATCATGGCCAGCTTATCTTCATCAAAAGCCTTGTGTAACTGAACCACAACAGTATCGCCAACTTTTTTTCCTTTGAATTTTTTCTGAACAGCCGCAGTCAGGTATTTAAGGATAACAGAATTTTCTTTTACAACACCGCCTTCTGTTTCATTGCCGTCTGCATCGCTTTCTTTAAATAGCACATTGATCACATTCTCTTCATTATCGATCGTTGTTGGTTCGGTCATTTTTCCACCCTTCACCTGCATGCGACCAACTTCTTCTTCCACCATGGCATCTGTTGCGTTAACTTTATGAAGGGTTGCTTTTGCTTTAGACAAATCAGCCAGGGAATAATCGGGCTTCAATCCTATTTCAAAACCAAACTCATAATCGGTGGGATTATTGATATCCATACTCCGCATATCATTCGTCAGCGGCAATGGTTGTCCAAAAATTTCGGGCTTTTCGGTGTTCAGGTAATTGTACAACTCTTTTTCCACAGCTTTCAGTATCTCATCGGTAAAGATGGAATTGCCGTACATTTTCCTGATCATTCCAGCAGGTACCATTCCTTTTCTGAAACCGGGAATATTAGCTGTTTTACTGTACTCTTTCAGTTTTTTATCAAAGGAGGGATAATAATCATCCTTGCTCACTTTAACGGTTAGTTTATCGTGTAACAAACCGATGTTCTCTCTTACTACTGTTGCCATTTCTATTAGAATTTATCTTTAAAATATTGAACAAGGAACAAGGAATAGTGAATTTTGAAGTTCATCGTTCCATGTTCCTTGTTAGTGTTCGCTGTGCGGATGATAGGGGTCGAACCTACATGCCTTGCGGCGCCAGATCCTAAGTCTGGTGCGTCTGCCAATTTCGCCACATCCGCTAAAGGGCAGCAAAAGTAAGGCATTTCAGCAAAACTGAAAACAGATTTGTTTTCCGTAAATTCGTAATAACAGATGGAAACAACTTTAGATATACCGAAGTACAATCTTAACGAAGACGACGAGAAGAAAGAGATCCTGCGGCAGTACCGTGGTTTGCTGAGGGTATTGAAGCCAAAACTGAAGCCGGGCGACAAGGAATTACTGCGCACTGCTTTTGAAATGGCTGCAGACGCCCACAAGACCATGCGCCGAAAAAGCGGGGAGCCCTATATTCTTCATCCCCTGGCAGTAGCTAAGATCTGCGTGGAAGAGATCGGCTTGGGGGTACGCAGTACATTATGCGCTTTGCTGCATGATACCGTAGAAGATACAGACATAAGCCTGGAAGATATTCAACGCGAATTTGGGATTGAAGTGGCAAAGATCGTGGATGGCCTTACCAAGATAAGCAGTGTGATGGATACCAACAGCACACAACAGGCCGAGAATTTTAAAAAGATCCTACTAACGTTAACGGATGACCCAAGAGTGATCCTGATAAAACTGGCCGACCGGTTGCACAATATGCGTACGCTTGACAGCATGAAGCGGGAGAAGCAACTTAAGATATCGAGTGAGACAGTGTATGTTTATGCACCGCTTGCCCATCGTATGGGATTGTACAATATTAAAACAGAGATGGAAGACCTGGCCATGAAATACATGGAGCCGGATACCTACAAATACATCGCACAAAAATTAAATGATACCAAAAGAGAACGCACCAAGTACATTAATGATTTCATCCGGCCGATAAAAGAAAAGTTAGACAAAGCCGATTTTGATTTTGATATCTATGGCCGGCCAAAAAGCATCCATTCCATCTGGAGTAAGATGAAAAAGAAGGGTGTGAGTTTTGAAGAAGTGTATGACCTGTTTGCCATTCGTATCCTCGTCAATTCTACATTGGAAAAAGAAAAAGAAGATTGCTGGAAAGTGTACAGTATCATCACAGATGAATACACTCCTTCACCCGAACGTTTGAGAGACTGGTTGAGCAATCCAAAAAGTAACGGTTATGAAGCTTTACACACCACCGTTATGGGGCCGCAGGGGAAATGGGTGGAAGTACAGATAAGAACCAAACGTATGAACGAGATCGCGGAAAAAGGGTTGGCTGCACACTGGAAATATAAAGAAGGAAAAGATGATGAAAGCCGCTTCGACAAATGGTTTCACCAGATACGGGAAGCGCTCAGTAATCCTGATGAGAACTCTATCGACTTCCTGCAGGATTTTAAAACTTCTTTTCTTGCAGAAGAAATTTACGTGTACACACCGAAGGGAGAAGTTAAAATGCTACCGATTGGCGCCACTGCACTTGACTTTGCTTTTAATGTTCATACTGCAGTTGGCAGCAGGTGTATCGGTGCCAAAGTGAATCATAAACTGGTGCCCATCAGTTACAAACTACGGAGTGGCGACCAGATCGAGATCATCACTAGTGCCAAACAGAAACCCAATATCGAATGGTTGAATTTTGTTGTAACCAGCAAGGCCAAAGCAAAGATCAAAGACACATTAAAAGAAGAAAAAAGAAAAACTGCCGAAGAAGGAAGGTATACCCTGCAACGTAAACTAGAAGGCATGGGTGCAGCGATGAGCCAAAGCAACCTGGAAGAACTCGCAGGTTTTTATAAATTAAATTCTTCGCTTGATCTCCTCTATGATATTGCCATCAAAAAAATTGACTTAAAAGAACTGAAGGAATTTACCACTTCCGGTGATAAATTAATACCACCGAAGCAGGTAAAGCCGGTAGTGGAAGAAAAATTTGCTGCAGACATCACTTCCCGGCCCTACAATAAAAAAGATGCGGAGCTCATTATTTTTGGCGAGAGCAGCGATCGCATACAATATACTTTGGCCAATTGCTGCAAACCAATACCCGGCGATGATGTATTTGGTTTTGTAACCACCGGTGAGGGGCTTAAGATACACCGAACCAATTGTCCAAATGCCGCAAGATTATTGGCTAATTATGGGCATCGTGTTGTAAAAACAAAATGGGCAAAGAATAAAGAGATCTCCTTTCTTACGGGCTTAAAGATCATTGGCCTGGACGATGTGGGCGTCATTCATAAAATAACCAACCTCATCAGCGGCGAATTAAAATTTAATATTTCGGCAATGACCATTGAAGCCAAAGAAGGTATATTTGAAGGCAATGTGAAAATATTTGTACACGATAAAGAAGAATTGGATGAGCTGGTAGAGCGATTAATTGCACTTCCTGGAATTGAAAGGGTAGATCGGTATGATACGGAATAGTTTAGAGTTTAGAGTTTAGAGTTTAGAGTTTAGAGTTTAGAGTTTAGAGTTTAGAGTTTAGAGTTTTGGAATTCGGGGGTCTCAATATTGCTGCAATCATTAAAAAATAAAATTATGCAAGAATTAATTTCACGTTTAACACAAAATGCAGGCATTACTGAAGAACAAGCCAGCAAAGCATTAGAGACGATCAAGGATTTTGTAAAAGAAAAATTTCCGATGCTGGGTGGAGCAGTGGATAATATGTTTTCGGGCAGCAGTAGTGATGAGGACGCAGTTTAAATGCAATTAAGAATGAATAATTCTTACTCATGCATCATTAATTACTTTAGTACTTC
>JANYIM010000250.1 GCA_025362055.1 Bacteroidota bacterium | reverse complement strand
AAGTTTGGATGATGAATAGCCCCCTCCGCCCCTGAAGGGGAAACTGGTGAAAAGTTAGTTCTAAGAAGAGTTAAGACATAACTGAGTTAAAAATAATTTTCTTCCGCAATCAATTTTTAACAAAATCTTTCAGCCTTTTCAAGAATATTATGAATTCCAAAGAAGCGATATCCCAAATCGAGTTACCGCTCCTTCAGCGAGGGGTTGGGGTAAGGCTTTCACTAACAGATATAGGTAAACGCTTTAACCGGGAATGGATATTCCGCCACCTTAATTATGAATTCATATCGGGTAAATGCTATGCCATCACCGGGGCCAATGGCGCTGGAAAATCAACCCTGTTACAGGTTATAGCCGGAGCAGTTTTATACAATGAGGGATTGATAGAATATACCGGTACAGTATCCGGTATCAATTTTTATCAACAGGTTTCTATCGCTGCTCCTTATCTTGAATTGATCGAAGAAATGACCGCAAAAGAAATGCTGCTATTTCATGCTAAATTCAAATCACTGACATTACCTGTTGCTGAAATATTAGAAATTGTTGGCCTCACCAACGCCACAGATAAACAACTCCGCAATTTCAGCAGTGGGATGAAACAACGCTTGAAACTGGCACAGGCTTTTTTTAGTGATGCCCCCGTTTTATTATTGGATGAACCCACTACTAATTTAGATGCCGATGGCATTGCTTTGTATCATCAACTCATCCGTAATTACTCAAAAGATAAACTGGTGATCATCAGCAGTAATGACAAACAGGAATACGATTTTTGTGAAGAAGTTATAAAAATTGGAGACTATTAGTAACTTAAAGGATTAAGTTATGCTACTTCATGTTCCAACACATTTGGTTGTGGCATTTTTGAAGATGCATTCAAAATTTCGATGCCTACAATAGAACCATCAGCCGCATAGTCTAAAATCACCCCCGCCCTCTCCTCGTCACTTTCTTTAACAGGCTGGTCACTGAGTTTGATATATAAGATGTCAACTTCTTTATCGTATTTTACTTTCATAATACTTGTCTATTTTAGATGTTCTGTAAACTGTTATAACAACAGGTGGATCTTTGCTTATATTAACGAAAACTCTTACTAAATAGTCTCCTTCTTCTTCAAAATTAACAATTGCCTGATAAATAATTTTGTTATTTATCAGATCAATATCTGGTGCTCCTGGTAAAAATGGAGTTCGCAAAACGGCTAATATCTTTTGCATCGAAATATTTCTTTCCTCTATCATCTCAAGAGCATGTTTAGAAAAGTTAAACTCGCTCATCTCTTGCTTGCAATCAGTAAATTCAGGTCTGTATATTTCAGGTCGAATCTTTCGCTCAGGTAAATATTTGTAAGGCTTCCCTTAAATAAATAGATGCCACTACGGATATTTATCTTGTACCAAACCACGTTGTCAATACCGCCATCATCAGCCGTTTCCAGCAACAAGGGCATCAGTACATTGCTGATGGCCTGTGAAGCCGTACGGGCAAAGCCGCTGGGGATATTGGGTACGCAATAATGTATCACATCATACTTGGTGAACACAGGTTTTTCGTGGGTAGTAACATCGCTTGTCTCAAAACAGCCGCCATGGTCAATGCTTACATCAACGATCACTGTTCCCGGCCGCATGTTGCTTACCATTTCTTCCGTTACCACAATGGGTGTACGCCCGCCTGCGCTGCTAAGTGCACCCACTGCCACATCACAGGTTTTTAACTGCTTGGATAATATCTTTGGTTCAATAACGGAGGTCCATAAACGCCCGCCGATATTATTCTGTAAGCGCTTTAACCGGTAAATGCTGTTGTCAAATATCTTTACGCTGGCTCCCATTGCCAAAGCCGTGCGGGCTGCATATTCGCCCACGATACCCGCCCCGATGATGATCACTTTTGTAGGTGGTATCCCGCTGATGCCGCCTACCAGCACACCTTTTCCATTATTTGCATTACTTAAATATTGCCCGGCTATCAGCATCACTGCACTTCCTGCGATCTCGCTCATGCTGCGCACAATGGGATTATGGCCGGTATCATCTTTCAGGTTCTCAAAACTCAGCGCCGTGATCTTTTTCTCCATCATCTTCTGCAATATCTCCCGTTTCATAACGGCAAGGTGTATGGGAGAAATGATCGTATGATTGGGTTTCAGCAATTCGCAATCGCTTTCACTTACCGGTGCACTTTTCACCAGTATATCAGATTCAAAGACCTCTTTTTTATCATGTGCGATCTTTGCCCCGGCATCACTGTAATCCTTATCATTATAACTGGCACCATCACCCGCTTTTGTTTCCACCACTACCCTGTGGCCATTGGCTACCATCACCCCTACGGCTTCCGGTGTAAGGGCAATACGGTTCTCATTAAAAGAATTTTCTTTCGGGATACCGATAAAAAGCTCTTCCCCCCTGGGCTTTATGTCCAAAGTCTCTTCCAGGGTCTCGTAAGTAAAAGAAGGTGACACGAATGGTTTTGATGTAGCCATAATAGTTACAAATTACAAATTTATTTGCAGCTTTCTGGTATTACTGTCAAGGGCACTAATGGTTAGATGCAGGGCCTCTGAAGGAAAAATGCCAGGTGCTTTTTCCGGCCATTCCACCCAACAGGTATTGCCCGAATACAGGCAATCTTCGATCCCCGCATTGATCGCTTCATTTTCGTCCTTAATGCGGTACAGGTCCATATGGTAAACCGTTTGGCCGGTAGGGGTCTTATATTGATTGATCAATGAAAAAGTAGGGCTGGACACTGCATCCATTATACCCATCGCTTCACACAAAGCATGGATAAAGGTGGTTTTACCGGCTCCCATCTCACCTTGCAAGGCAAATACTTTATAATGGGCTGTAACCGCCAGGAATTTTTCTGCAGCAACCGCTATATCATCAAGACTAAAAATTAACTCCATGTTGCAAAGATATTTTCCTTCATTAGTAATTGGTTAACTATTGCAAAGAATAATTTTGCAGGATGGAGAAAGTTGAATGGAAAGTTGATGGCATGGACTGCACCAATTGTGCACTCACCATTACCCGATTCCTGCAAAAGGAAGGGCAAAAAGAAGTAAAAGTAAATTTCATTGGAGGTGATCTGAGTTTTGAGTTGAATGGGGGTGCCTCCAAAGAAAAATTAATTGAAGGAATTGAGGATCTTGGTTACCATGTTGTTGACGACAGCTTACCGACGACAGATCACAGAAATACAGGTAGCAATAAAGGTCGGTTCTCGGCCGTCTTTCGTAGGTTGTCTTTCTCCAATCATCTCCAGCGTTTTCTTTTTTGCATGCCATTTACGTTGTTGCTTTTGCTCCACATGCTTCCCTGGCATATCCATTTTTTAATGAACCCCTGGATACAGTTGGCCATCTGCTTGCCCGTGTATTTTGTTGGCATGGGATATTTTGGCATAAGCGCTGTAAAAAGTTTACGTCGTGGTATCCCTAACATGAATGTGCTGATAGCCCTTGGTGCCACTGCTGCATTTGTATATAGTTTGATCGGCACCATCGGTAACCTAGGCATGGATTATATTTTTTATGAGACCACGGCTACCATCATCAGCCTTGTTTTTTTAGGCGAATGGGTTGAGCACAGATCAGTTGTTATCACACAGCGGGAATTAAATAAACTGGCCAGTCAGCAAAAAGTGATGGCCAATATGATCGCATTTGATGAGGAGCACAAGGAATTGATCTTCCCGGTAGAAAATACCCAACTGCAGGTTGGCGACCTGGTATTAATAAAAAGTGGTGAGCAGGTCCCGATGGATTGTAAGATCTTATGGGGCGATGCACATGTGAATGAAGCCTTATTGACCGGAGAAAGTGAACCGGTTCATAAGCAAAAGAAAGATGCCTTAATTGGCGGAAGCCTTTTAACCGATGGTACGGTAAAAGCGCAGGTAACTGCTATCGGGAAAGATACCGTACTAAGTAATATTTTAAACCTTGTGAAACAGGCGCAGGGAGAAAAGCCACCCATTCAGCAATTGGCTGATAAAATAAGTGCTGTATTTGTACCCGCAGTAATTGGTATCGCTGCGCTCAGTTTTTTACTGAACTATTTCGCTTTTAATATTTCCGTAACCGGTTCATTGATGAGAAGCATTGCAGTATTGGTGATCAGTTGCCCCTGTGCAATGGGGCTTGCAACACCCGCTGCTATTGCGGTTGGACTGGGAAGGGCTGCCAGGAATGGAATTCTTTTCCGTAATGCAAAAAGCCTGGAACTGTTCAAAAATATTACAACCGTTGTATTTGATAAAACCGGAACGCTTACCAAAGGGCAATTGACAATCAGCAATTGGCAAAGCAGTATAGATGAAAAGGCCTTTAAACAAATTATTTTTTCTTTGGAAAAATTTTCCAATCACCCCATTGCAAAAGCGATTACAACAGACTGGAAGGTCACCGATAGCATTGTATGGAAAACAATTGAAGAGATAAAAGGCATGGGCATGAAAGCAACAGATGCTGCCGGGAATATTTATCAGCTGGGGTCACATAAAATTGCGGCGGCAGAAACGAATGATACTTCACACACTGCTTACTTATTACAAAATGATAAACTGATCGGTTGGTTCGACATGGAAGATGAAATAAGAACAGAAGCTGCAACTGTGATCAGTTACCTGCATTCAAAAAATATTCAAACCATTTTATTGAGTGGGGATAGCTTTGACAGAACCAAGAAAGTTGCAGCAACACTGGGTATTGATAAAGTATATGCCGAAAAAACGCCGGAAGAAAAATTAAAGATCATTGAGGAATTAAATAATACATCTCCGGTTGCAATGGTAGGCGATGGCATCAATGATGCGCCAGCTTTGGCCAAAGCCACTATCGGCATATCCATGAGCGACGCCACACAATTAGCGATGCAAAGTGCACAAGTAGTGCTGATGAATAAGGGCATTCAACATTTGCCATTGGCATTGGGTTTAGGCAAACATACTTTCATCACTATAAAAGAAAATCTTTTCTGGGCCTTTATCTACAATATCGTTGCCATACCCGTTGCGGCAATTGGCTTATTACACCCCGGCATTGCAGCACTGGCCATGGGTTTCAGTGATGTGGTACTTGCCATTAATTCTGTTCGTTTGAATTACAAGAAAGTGGTTTAATTTCAAACCATAATTCACCTGCTTGAACATTCACGAGATTTTAAAAGAATATTGGGGCTTTGATGCTTTTCGCCCGTTACAGGAAGATATCATTCATTCTGTGCTGGAAGGAAAGGATACACTAGCCCTGCTTCCCACGGGTGGTGGAAAATCTGTTTGCTTCCAGGTGCCCGCCATGGCAAAAGAAGGTCTATGCCTGGTCGTTAGTCCGCTGATCGCATTAATGAAAGACCAGGTAGAAAGCCTGAAGCAAAAAGGCATTCCTGCCCTGGCGGTTTATTCGGGCATGAGTTTTTTTGAAGTGAAAAAAACATTGCAGAATGCGGCTTATGGCAATTACAAATTCTTATACGTTTCGCCGGAACGGTTAGAGACCGGTTTATTCCAGGAGTACCTGCCGGCCATGCATGTTAATTTACTGGCTGTTGATGAAGCGCATTGCATCTCCCAATGGGGATACGACTTCAGGCCAACCTACATGCGGATAGCAGCAATCCGTGAACAATTACCTGGGGTACCTGTACTGGCCCTTACGGCTTCGGCCACAAAAAAAGTGCAGGATGATATTTGCGAGAAACTATTATTTCCAAAAACACAGCAGCGCTTTCAACAGTCATTTGATCGGCCCAATCTTTCGTATAGTGTTTTCAATGTTGCTTCCAAACAAAATAAATTACTGGAGATATTAAAAAATGTTTCAGGCACAGCAATTGTTTATTGCAAAAGCCGCAAGCATACCAAAGAAATTGTTGACCTGCTGGTGATGAATTCAATCAATGCAGATCATTATCATGCGGGGCTAAACAATGAGGATAGAAATAAAAAACAGGAAAATTGGATCAGCAATAAAACCAGGGTCATCGTTTGTACCAATGCATTTGGAATGGGTATCGATAAACCGGATGTACGAGCGGTAGTGCATTATGATGTTCCGGATTGCCTCGAAAATTATTACCAGGAGGCTGGAAGAGCAGGCAGGGATGGCAAAAGGGCCTATGCAGTTCTTCTGTATACCTACAAAGAGTTGGATGACCTGCAACAGCAATCTGATATTCGCTTTCCAAATGAAGCCGAACTTAAAAAAATATACACCGCCCTGATGAACCACCTGCAAATAGCGGCAGGTAGCGGCGAAGGAATAAATTTTGACCTGGATATCGCTGCATTTACTGTTGCATTTAAACTAAATATACTTACCACCACTTATGCCATTAAAGCATTGGAGCAGGAAGGCCTTTTTAGTTTCAATGAAGTTTTTTTCAAGCCTTCTACGATCGTGTTCACCACAACCAGGGATGAGTTGATTGATTTTGAAAAAGCTCATCCTGAACTCGAGCCAGTTTGCAAAGGCCTGCTCCGCTCTTATGAAGGCATCTTTGATTTTCCTGCAACAGTTTATGAAACCCAGCTCGCAAAATTCTTACGAACGGAAGCCTCAGTAATAAAAAAAGAATTGGAAAAATTAAAGGGGAATGGCATTATCAGCTATACTCCGCAAAAAGATAAACCTCAGCTTATTTTATTACAAAACAGGATGTATGCTGATAATTATGTGATCAATGCTGCAGATTACCTCAAACGCAAACAGAATTTTGAACAAAGGGTTGCCGCCATAATTGATTACATAAAAAAAGAGGCCGGTTGCCGTAGCAAACTGATCGCAGTGTATTTTAGTGCAGTATCCGTAAAAACCTGCGGCATATGCGATAATTGCATTCGTGAAAAAGCGATCTATATCACTACTGCAGAATTTGAAAGGGTCTCCGGTCAGATCTTTCAACTGGCCAAAGAAATTCCCGTAACGGTCAATGAAATACTGGCAAGCCTTAAGGAAATCAAAAAGGAAAAGGTCTGGAAAGTGCTGGATTACTTACAGGCAGAAAAAAAACTGGTGGTAAATAAGGAGGGCGATATTAGTTTAAGTAAATGAGGCCAACGGCAGCTATGGGCATAAAAAAGGGACCAAGATAGAAATCTAGTCCCGCTTTAAAATCCAATATCCTATGAAAAACCGAGACGAAGATAGTGCGGAATTTAGTACCATGCAACATTTTACCTAATTATTTTAAAAATAACTTACATATTTAAGGGATAAGCAGATGGGGAAAATGATTTTATTTTACTTTTATAAATACTTGAAAATCAAGTATTTAATAAGAAGTACAGGTCATTTGATCCCCTTGTACCTGCCATTTTTATATAAGAAACTTGCTCCCTGGTACCACGCTATCGCTTCATTGGTAAGAGTATCGGGTTGGTTGATCCCGATGACTGAACCTGTCAAAAAATCGGGTTTATACGCTTTTATCTTTTGTTGTGGGGATAGGATAACCAGTTTTCCATCTTTGAGATAACCCATATCCTGGTAAGTGCTGATGAAGGCTCGTTCATTGCCCGGTAAAGTTTTATATATATCATAGCCCAAAAAACGGCTAGTATAATTAAGGTTTAGCATTCCCAATACTGTTGGAGCCAGGTCTATCTGGCTGGTCAATCTTTGTTCAATGGACGCCTTGATCAGTTGTGGAGCATAAACAAAACAGGGAATATGATATCGGTTGACCGGCAGGTTGGCCTTACCTGCACTTTTAGCGCAATGATCGGCAACAATAACAAAAAGGGTATTATTGAACCAGGGCTTTTGTTGTGCTTGTTTTAAAAACCTATTGATGGCATAATCAGTATATTTTACACCGCCGTCAATGGATTGGGTGGAAGAGGGAATATCAATTCTTCCGTCGGGATAGGTATAGGGACGATGATTACTGACCGTCATGATATGATTGAAAAACAATTTCCCTGCTGCATGGCTTTTATCACATTGTTGTAAAGTATAATCAAAACTTGCTTCGTCATCAATACCCCAGGCTGTGGTATGATGTACGAGGCTATCGGGTATATCGCGTTTATCCAGTACCGTATAACCATTGTGGCTGAAAAAATAGCCCATATTATCAAAGAAGCTGTTGCCACCGTAGATGAAATTCACGTCATACCCCTTTTCTTTTAATACACTGCCCATCGTAAACATTCCTTCATTCCCCGGCCTGCGAACAATGGATTGTCCCGGAGTTGGAGGAATAGCTAATGACAATGCTTCCAGCCCCCTCACAGTTCTTGTACCCGATGCGTAAAAATTATCAAAGAATAAACTGTAGGGTATCAGTGAATCAAGGTACGGTGTAATATTTTGTTTGTTGCCGAAACGGGCAAGGTAATCACCACTAAGGCTTTCTACGCTTATCAATACGATGTTCCATTTATGTTCCAGGCTGTCGTTCTTTATTTTCCGCTCAATGCTTAATGGGTCATTGGTAAATACAGCATTAGGTGTTTGCAGAAAATTGCGCAGTAGTTTTATATTGGCAGAATCGTTCCGGGTTGTATAAAAACGGACATAGTCAATTTCATTATTCCAGTAGGCCGTACCAAATTCATAAATGCCGTTGCCGCCCAGTTCATTCACATAATTATTATTGCTGATATTCTTAAACCGGTTATTCACTAAAAAATAAGACGCTATGGGTAGCGGCAGAAATAATAAAAAAAAGATGCTTCGTTTTGCAAAACGCATCGACAGTGCCTGGGAAGCCGTGAGTTTTTTCCGTACAAAGAATAATATCATTGCTGTCGCAAGTACCACAGCAACAGCGATCAGTGGGATATTATAAGATTCCCAGATATTGCCCAGCACTTCTGTGGTATAGATCAGGTAATCAACCGCAATGAAATTATACCGGACATTGAACTCATCCCAAAAAATGATCTCTCCACCTGCATTCAGTACGAGTATAAAAAAGATGATAAAGAACAGCAGGAATAATAGTATGCGCTGCCCTTTTTTCTGATACCAGGAATCTTTCATCAGCCAGCAATACAGAGCAACAGGTATGGCAAAAAAGCTCCAGACCACCAGGTCGTATAAAAAACCTATCAAAAATATTCCGATAAAACGCAGTGGGGTAAGCTCCAGGCCAGGCCAGCTTTTTATCAATAGCACAACCCTGGTAATAAAACTTATTGAGCAAATAACTAAGGCTAAAACAGCCAGTGGGCCAAAGCGGTGTTTATATAATGCCTGTATTTTTTTCATTTGGTAAAAATACAAAGTACAGGCTTCTAAACAGGCATTTTCATTTATAAGTATAGCATTCATTTAAAACCCAGGGCTATTAAGAAAGGAGGTATCCATAAAAAATCACATAAGTTGTAAATTATTATTACTTTTAAAATATTACAGGAGTTTACCTGGATAAAGCCCTTGGTTTTTAAAAAAAAATAACCACTAAAAAAATAGTTATGACAGATCAAAAAGTTTTCGTAGCAAGTGAAGAAAGTAAAGCAAAAGCAAAACAATTGCGTCTTTTTGCAATCTTAGCATGGATTGTAGCCATGGCAGGACAGATCTTTGCAATCCTTAAATTGATCCACAATGAAACGCTTGTATGGCTCATCGTTGCCATAGTAGTTATACTGATCTTAGCCGTCACCGGCTCAATGCTATGGAAAAAAGCCAATCACCTGGATCCTGCATCAGAGAAAGACAAAGCAAAATTCTTTATACAAAACCAGCTTGGGGCGATATTGGGTGTACTGGCTTTTTTACCTCTTGTGATATTGATTTTTATGAACAAGGATATTGATGGCAAAACAAAGGGTATTGCAGGTGCCATTGCTGTTGTAGCCATGTTGATAGCCGGCATTACCGGGATTGATTTTAATCCTGCATCAGTTGAGAAGTATACAGATCAGATCAATCAGCAAACAGATGTATTACATAAACTAAATCCCGGTAACGAGATGGTTTATTGGACAAGGGAAGGAAACAAATATCACATTTACGAAGATTGTTATCATATTAAAGGAAGAGAAGGGGTAACAAAGGGCACAATTAAAGAATCTTTTGATAAAAGAGGTATTTCCGAACTATGCCTGACTTGCCAAAGCAGGGCTATGAAAGAAAAAAATGTTTCGTTGGAAGATATAGGCAATAAAGTTAAAAACGTAGTTGACTCTGTTAAGATGCAAAGTAAGTAGATCGATGTATTAATAGCTGCTGTAAAGAATAGCAAACCACCGGTTAGTAAGATGCACATCGGGAATCGCCTGGGATCAAATTCAATTTTTAATCCCTCCTTTATTTGCCTGCGTTCGGCTGTATATTAAACACATGAAAAAAAGTTGCTTCATTCTAATCTTTTTAGCCGGATTATTACTTATCATTAGTTCATCTTTTGAAGAAAAAAATGATCCTGTAAAAACAAAAGCCGCCCTCGGTAAGAAATTATTCAGTGAAAAAATATTGTCGAAAGATTCATCGGTAAGTTGCGCCAGTTGCCATAAACCGGCCTACGCATTTGCTGATACCGTTGCATTCAGTAAAGGCATCGAAGGAAAATTAACGAACCGAAACACACCTTCCGTTCTGAACATGAAGAACCGGCCTTATTATTTTTGGGATGGAAGGGCCGGGTCATTAGAGGAACAATCCCTGATGCCGATACAAAATCCTGATGAAATGGGATTAACATTGAAAGAAGCCATTGAAAGATTAAACAATAACCCGGAATACAGCAGCCTCTTCCTGAAGATCTTTAAACAAAGGCCCGGTAAAGAAAATTTGTCTGCCGCACTGGCTGCTTATGAAAAGACACTGGAAACAACCAACAGCAAGTTTGATGACTGGAGTAATCAGCTGGGAAAACTTTCTGTGGAAGAAGAGGCGGGAAGAAAACTTTTTATCGGGGATAAAGCCAAATGCTTCAATTGTCATTCGATGGAAGACTTTACGGATGATGGCTTTAAAAACACCGGGCTATACAACGGAAAAGATTTCAATGATGCGGGTCATTATGATTTTAAAAAAGATCCGAAGAATCTCGGTAAATTCAAAACTCCCGGGCTTAGGAATGTTGCTGTTACAGCACCGTATATGCACAATGGTATGTTTAAGACCCTTGAGGAAGTAATTGATCATTACAACGACCCCGGAAAATCTGTAAAGGACCCCATTAATACAGACCCTGATCTGCAAAGGCCCCTGGGCCTCACCCAAAAAGAAAAGAAACAGCTGATCGCATTCTTAAAAACACTAACAGACAAAGCCTTTCTAAAGAAATGAATGACTGTGCCTCCGTGCTTCTGTAACAATAAAATAGCATTTAACAAAAAATTAGGCACTATATTCGCTACATCAAGAATGAATTAATTTTATTTGCTAATAAACCCACAAAAAATGGAACCCGTAAAACCCCAGATATTATTATGCGAAGATGATAACAACCTTGGCATGGTACTCAAGAACTACCTGGAATTAAATGATTATCAGGTCACCCTTGAAAGGGATGGCCGCCTTG
>JANYIM010000210.1 GCA_025362055.1 Bacteroidota bacterium | reverse complement strand
CCCCGCCGTATTCAATATGATAGCCCTGGGGCAATGTTATCTTTGAGCGTATCGCTGACTGGATATCTTTTATCACTGTTCCAAGGTCACGGTTATCCAAACGTGCAGTTATAACACCCATTGACTGGAGGTCCTGCCTTTCAACTTCTGCATCACCTGCATTTACTTTTACCGTAGCCAGTTCTGTGATGGGTTTTAATTTACCATTGGGTAAAAATACCTGGAGCTGGTTGAGATCTGTTACACTTATTTTCCTGTTGCCGGGATACAATAACCGGATATTGCTGACCTGTTCTTTCTCATAGATATTGCCTACTACATTTCCTTCCAGTGAGGTTTGTAACTGGTATTGGAGGTTGGCCGGCGTTATGCCAAACTGTGCCAGTTTTGTAAAATCGGGTTCAATACTGATGGATGGCCCTGCAATGACAATACCATCGAAAACATCAGCTGTACCTTTTATATTGGTGATGATACCGGCAATTTGCCTGGACAGGTCGTTCAATTTTTGCTGATCATTGCCAAATACTTTTACTTCAATTGGCTGAACTGAACTCATCAGGTCGCCGAGCATATCGCCGATCACCTGCCCAAAATCGATACGCAGGGCGGGTTGTGTGGCTTCTATCTTTACCCGGATGTCATTAATGACAGCTTCGGTTGTTTTCTTTCTTTTTGTTTTTAACTGGATCAGGTAATCGCCCCTATTCGGCTCCGTTATAAAGAAGCCCATCTGTGTGCCTGTTCTCCTGCTATATGCAGCTACTTCTGGTGTTGCCTTGATTATCTTCTCTGCTTCTTTCAGCATCCTGTCGGTTTCTTCCAGTGAAGTGCCCGGGGGGGAACTATAGTCCAGTACAATACTACCTTCATCGATCTCCGGTAAAAAACCGGTTTCGAGCTGTGGAAGAATAAAATAAATGGATGCAGCGAGGATGGCAACGATGCAAACACTGATGACGGGGCGATGAATGAAAAATGAGACCCATCGCTGGTTTTTAATAGCTTTTGCTTTTTCGGCTTTCGTTATCTTTTTTACTGTATCTTTTTTCTTCCGGCTTAATAATAAATATACTACCGGCAACCCTATCCATGTTACCAGGAAGGAACAGACCAGCGTAATGATCATAGTATCGGTCATTACTTTGAAATAAGCACCCGCCACACCACTCATTAAAATAAATGGAATAAAGATAACGATCGTACTGATGGAAGAACCCACCATGGCGGGGAATAAATACCTGATGGCCTGCTGCACAACATTAACGGTGTATTCTTTCGGATGTTCTTCCTGGGTGCGATGGATCTGTTCTACCACTACAATGGCATCATCAATGATCAAACCGATCGCTGCTGCAATGGCACCAAGGGTCATGATATTGAACGTATACCCCATGCTATATAAGGCAACCATGGTAAGCCCAAGCGTAACCGGTATAGTGATCAATATGGTAGCACTTGCTTTAGCTGAACGCAGGAAGATGATGGCTACAATGATGGCTAACAGTAACCCGATCCATAAACTATCGCTTACACTTTTAATGGACCCTTCTACAAAATCGGCCTGCACATAATAAGGCTGAATGCTTACACCGGTGGGAAGGATGGTCCGTAACTCTTTTATTTTTTCTGTCATTACCGCCGAAAGTGCTACCAGGTTTGCGCTGGGTTGTTTAATGACGGCTACTAATATCCCTTCATATCCGTTGGCATTTATTTTCGTGTATTCCACGCCTTCCCTGATCTCCACCTCAGCGATATCCTTTAAATAAACGATCCTTTTATTATTATTACTGATGATTACATTTTCCAGTTCTTCCTTTGAATGTACGCTGGCATCCGTTACCGTTAGGTATAAATAACGATAATCAGACAGGTACCCGTTACTCTTTATAAAATTAGTTGCATTCAATGCAGCAGTAATACCATCAGGGGTAATGCCCAGTGTACTCATCTTGCCGGCGTTCATCATCAGCCAGTATTCTTTTGTCTTGCCGCCGATGATACGTATCTCCGATACCCCATCTACCTGGCTCAAAAAGGGTTTGATGGTATAGACCGCCAGTTGTTTTAATTCAATGGGAGACCTGTTGTGGCTTTCCAGCGTGTATCCCATCACCGGTAAAATGGACGGATTCATTTTTTCTACTGTAATGTTCACATCCGGTGGCAGGGCATTCCTTATTTCGCTGATCTTTGCTTCAATGCGCTGCTGGCTAAGGTCCACATCTGCGTTCCAGTCGATATAAGCAGAGATCTCGCAACTGCCCCTGCTCGTTGTACTGCGTATCGATTTTAAAGCGGGGATCTGTTTAATGGCATTTTCCAAAGGCCTTGTAACATTCACCATCATTTTATTTACCGGTTGCAGGCTGCCATCGGCAATGATCTTTATTTTGGGAAAAGTGATCTCCGGAAAAAGAGCCGATTGCATTTTACTATATGCAAATAACCCACCCATAATAATGAGTACCAATACTACCGTGAGCGGGTTTTTATGTGAGAAGAAAAACTTTTGCAATGCTTAGTCTTTTTTTTCAGGAATGATAATTTTTACTCTGGCTGTATCACCTAATCCATAATTGCCCGTGACCAACACTTTATCTGCAGGAGAAAAAAGCGGGGAAAGTATCTCCACCCGCTCATTGGTCTCTATTCCTTTTTTTACAGGAACTTTTACTGCAATGGAATCATTCATCATTTTCATGACCCAGAATTCGCCCTGCGTTTCATCTGTAAGTATTGCCGCTTTGGGTAAAGAGAAGGCATTGGCCTTTGATGATTTTATTATTTTCACTTTTGCGATCAGGTTCTCCGGGATCGTATGATTTGTATTTACTTTTAAAATGACCCGTTGTGTTTGTGAAGCGGAATCCATTGCAGGCATATTACCGGTAATGGTGCCTGCTAATTTTTCACCATCGGGCAATACCATTTCCAATGATCTTTTATCGGACAGGAAAGGCCTTAGTTCATAAGGCAGGTCCAGTAAAAAAACAAAACTTCTTGTATCAGTGATGAGGGCCAGTTGCTCGCCGTCCTGAACATAGTCGCCATTCTGGTGATCGATTTGAGAAATGAATCCACCGGCTGCAGCCGTGATCCTGTTGGTACCGGTAAATTTAAAAGTAGAGTCCAGGATGTTGATGGTATTGCCGATACTCTTTGCTTCTTTTGTTTTTACGGTGTATAAGACCTGGCCCGCCCCTACATATTTGTTCAGTTGCACATTGGCCGATTGCAGGTAACCATTGATATTCGATTTCACACTCCACTTCTGCAAATAGGTTGAAGTAGCATTCAGTTCCACGTATTCTTCCATCGCTTCGTTGCTGATAGCCGTTACCGTTACCGGCGTTTCGGGGTTGGGTATAGCTTCGGTTGTACCTGTAGACCTGTTATTGCAGGAAAGCAAGCCGATACAGAAGATACAATAGGTAAAGAAAGCTCTCATTGAAAATAATTTATTGGTTCCAGTAATTCAGCTGGTTAATGATCTGCAACCTGCTCATGGTATTTTGTTCAATCAGATTCTTCGCATTGATATAGTTATTGAGTGCAAGAATATAATCGGTGATCTTTGCTTCACCGGATTCCAGCAATTTTCCGTTCACATCGATGAGGCTTTGGGTATATTTTAATTGTTTATTGATATCTGATATCAGTTCCTCGGTAGCATTCAGTTGCTGGTAAAGTTGTGCTACCTGTTGCGTGTATTGGCTGCTAAAAAAAGCTTTATTATTTCCCCTTGTCTTTTCTGCGATGGCTATTTTACTGTATTCCAGTTTTTTTTGTCTCCCTTTATAGAGTGGTACTACGGCATTTACACCAAAGCTTGTCCCGATATTCTCATAAGGCTTTATTGCTAAACTTGAATTGTAACCCGCATCAGCAAACATATTGAATTTTGGGCTGTAAGCGATATCAACCAAAGCCTTGCTATTATTCAATTTCAAGCTATCGATCTCAAATTGTTTTAAAAAAACCGAATTGCCTGTCCCGGGTAAGGGGTTTAGTGTGATGTGCGGGTCCTGCAATTCTACCGCGGCCGTATCATTGATCCCACTTAAATAATTCAATGTGGCCACGTCATTTTTATACTGGATGGATAATTGTTTTATCAGTAGCACTTGTTGTTGCAGTGTTACCAAAAAAGTAAGATAGTCAACCTGCTTATATACATTACCCTGTGTTAACTTTTTTAAAATCATCTCTTCCTTTGCAAGCAGTTTGCTGATCTCCTTATTAAAATTCAATTGTTGCAGATCTGCATAAGCCGTAATGTATTGGGAGATAATGTTTCGTTTAAGGTCCTGCGCAGTTAATTTGGAAGCATTGCCCAGGGATTGGTTCTGCAATTGCAGGTTCTCGAACTGTGTCTTCAGGTTCTTTTTATTAGGTATTTGTTGCGTTACACCGATCAGTGCATTGATATTTTGTCGATTGGTTATTGCTGCATCATATCCCCAGCCTTTTACCACCGGGGCGTAACTTGCCAGGCCATTCCCGGCAAACTGTGGCTTGTACGCAGCAAGGATCAGCAGGCTGTCGAATACATTGGACCTGACCTGGTTCCCATAATCTTTTATCAAAGGACTGTTCGCAATGGCGTTGGAAACATAGTAATCCAAATGGCCCTTTTGGGCAAAAGCTGTAAAACCGGATAAAAGAAAAAATGATATTACCCTAATGCTTCTCATTAAGTTGTTTCATTTATAAGAGGTAATCGATCACATTATTTTCCTACCTGCAATACCTGGAATGTTCCTGGTTTCATCTTTGGCCTTCCTTTTTGGTTAGGATCCTGCGCTTCAAATTCTGCCGTGGGCAAATAAAGGAAATGCGTTGTTTTATCCAGTGCGATCGTCCTTGCACTCCTTTTGGTTTCAATATTTTCTACAACAGTAAATTTATCAGCCTTGTCTTCATGAATAACAGTGATCGTTCCTTCACCATTAGAAGTATAAACATTTTTCAGGGCCGGGTCAAAAGCTACACCATCACAGCCATTGCCAATTTTTAGCGTATCAACAACCTTACCTGTGTTGGCATCCATTACTACCAGTAATTTATCACAACCTGCAAATAACCTCCCGGTGATCTTATCGATTGCAAGGCCTGTAGGACCATCAGCAGGAGCGATGCTCCAATGATTCAATACTTTGAATGTTTTTGTATCTACCTGAACGATCTCATTTTTGTCTTCGATGTTAACGTACAATTTACCGGCACCATCACTTACCGCTGTTTCGGGTTTGCCACCTACATCTACACTGTCAATTGTTTTATTCAATACCGGATCAATAATGCTTAGGTTTTTGCTGCGGCCATTGCAGGTGATTATTTTCCTGGAGAAGGGTTCATAAAAAATGGCATCGGGGTTTTGCCCTGTTGCGATTTGCGTAAGCACTTTGTTCGTATTCATGTCGAAAACCGTTACGTTATTCAACCTGCCATTGCTGGTGAACCCTTTATTATCAGCTACATCAAAAGCGATCCCATGAACGCCCGTGGTATTTTCAATGACAGCTACAGAATCACCTGTTTTTTTATTGAGTACATTAACCTGTGTACCATGACTTACATACAACCAATCATTCACTGGCCCCACTTCAATATAATCCCATCCGCCGCTACTGATTATATGAAATGTGCTGAGGATATGGAAACCGGTCTTTTGCTGCGCTTGTGCAGTGGTGAATGCAATCGTAAAAATGGTAAAGGCAGTGATGATTTTTTTCATGATAAGTATGTTGGTATAGTTAAAAAATAAAAAACAGGACAGTATTTCAACTGCCGCAGTAAGTTAGGGATTAATCTTTTGCTTCTTTTATGAATTTACCGTTAGCATCAAAAATAACATCCTTGCCATTAACTTCGGCTTCATAATTAAGGGAGCGGTCTGCCTTGGTGATCTTTGCAGCTTCCTTGATGTTTTTTCCGGGGTAATGTTCCTTTAAATAGGCCAGTGCAACAGCAGGCAGGTCATCAATTTTGATATCCATTTCTGTTTCTATGATGCTGCCATTCGGTTGTATCAACAATGACATGCTGGTACCATCTTTTTTAAAATTGACCTCATAATTGCCATTTTCTTTTTCCCATTTGGGGCTAATGCCGGGATATTCTTTTGCAAAACTTGTTTTCACCGGTGCCGGCACTTTTGATGCAGCTAATTTTTGGCCACAGGCAACAAAAACCAGGGAAATTCCAAGGATAGTCAGCATCAGTAGCTTTTTCATATGTTTTAGTTTAATTTATGAGGCGTAAACCTACAACAGGATTCTGAGGAAAATTTGAAGCGTTTTGGGGATTAAAAATGAACAGAAAACCGATGCTGATGGTCAGTGTATCCATATACAATGGAATAGCTGGCCATATCGCAGATCTGTTTTACAATGGAGAGCCCCAAACCATTACCATCCTGCTTTGTGCCGGCATGACGATAAAACCGTTGAAACACTTTTGCACCATCCAGGGCCGGAATTTCGGAGGTATTGGATACTGATAGCAGGGCAGGGTCAAGTATAATGGAGATATCGCCTTCTTCTTTATTATAACGGATCGCATTGCCTAGTAAATTACTGACCAGTATATCGAGGAGTTGTTTATTGTATTGCAGGCTCGTTTCCTGCAGGTTAGTTATGATATGCAGTTTTTTACTGTCGATCAATTCATCAAACTGCAATAATTTTTCTTTTATGAGTTGATCGAGTTGAATGTTTTCCCGCTCATTAAACTGGTTATTCTCAATTTTTGTAAGTAATAACAATGACTGGTTAAGATTGGATAACCTGTCCAGCGCATCATAAATACCCTGCAACTGCTGCATCTGGAATTCGGTTATTGTTTCATCCTGTATCAGTACATCCAGTTTTGAATTGATGATTGCCAGCGGGGTTTGCATTTCATGACTTGCATTCTCTGTAAACGTTTTCAAGGCAAGGTAATCCTGGTTTACGCGGTTACTCATTACCGTTACCGCTTCATTGAGATCGGAAAACTCATTGATGGTACTTGCTTCCAGTTTCAGGTGCTGGTTATTGGACAGGTTGAACTGTTTTAATTCCTTGAGCGTGGTATCAAATGGCCGCCATAATTTATTCAGCAAAAAACGGTTGATGATAAAAAGTACGGCTAACAATACGATCACTATTGCTAAAGTGAGCAGCAGGATCAGTTGTATCAGGTCTTCCGTTGCTTCCTGCGATTTACTGATGGCAACCGTATAATTTTTTCCTGCAACAGTTACAGGGAATAATATCTGCCGGCTGGTAATATCCTCCTTTTCTTCTTTACTGAATACCGTTGAGCTGCTGAATGTCCTTTTTGCAGGCTGACCATCATTTTGCTGAAAGGACACTTCCTGGTCCTTGTAACTGGATGGATTGGGGAGGCTGTTATTTGTTTTTATATAATCAAGGATCTCCTGTTCTTCCACTTTCAGGTCATCGTCCAGCTGATTCAACAATACATACCTGATGGTAAAATAATAACAAAGGCCGCTTAATAATAATACAATGACCGTTGCGATAATGTTTACCCGGTTAAATCTTACCAGTAATTTCATGCCCCTGTAAATTTATATCCCATTCCGTATACCGACCTGATATGGTCCATACCGGCAGCAGCCGATAATTTTTTACGGAGATTTTTGATATGTGTATAAATGAAATCATAATTGCCTGCCATATCATCTCCCCATAAATGTTCTGCAATAGCATTTTTAGAGATCACCCTTCCTTTGTTTGTTACAAAATACAATAACAGCTCATATTCTTTTTTTGTAAGTTCAAGCGGGTTACTATTTACAAAAACGGATCTTGCCTGTGTATCAATATGAATACCGCTGCATTTCACCATATTGCTGCCTTCAAAATTCTTCCTGCGGATGATGGCTGCAATCCTTGCACTTAATTCCGAAAGATGAAAAGGCTTTGACAGGTAATCATCTGCACCTGATTTTAATCCTGCTACCCGGTCATCCAATGAGTTTTTGGCAGAGATGATCAGCACACCGTCCATTTTATTATTTGCTTTCAGGTTTTTCAATATTTCCATCCCGCTGCCACCCGGTAAGGTTATATCCAACAAGATGCAATCATAATCATATGATTCTGTTTTTTCAAGGGCTGTATTAAAAGCGGAAGCTGTTTCGCAGATATAATCCTCTCCTTTAAGATAAGTGACAATACTTTCACTTAATGCTTTTTCATCTTCTATGATCAAAATTTTCAAGCAGGAAATTTGGCATAAATTACGAAATCAATTCTGAAGAAAAGTTGAAGGGCTGCCTTTAATTATTTTGCAGTTGCTCAACAAGCTCATCCATCTGAATGCCATTATGACTTTCATCATATACACATTCCATGTTTTTAATTAATAGTACCTGGGGGGATTCGTGAAAAACCGCAAAATCGGTTGCGACCTGGTTAGAAAGGGACCTGAATTTTATAAGGTCGAGATAGTAAAAATCTGATTGCGCCGGTTGTATATTTCTTTCTAGCCGGTTCTTTGCCATCGTACTTACGGCACAACGGGTGCTGTGCTTAAAAATTACCTGGGGCCTGGTCTTTGATAATTCTTTGATCTGCTGTAATTGTTGCTGATCGTTTAAACTGATCCAGTTCATATCATCCTTCAGTTCTTAGTGAATGATCTTTTCAGTCATTGGGCAACCCGACTTGCGGCTTGAACTACAACTGCTGAAGAAAGCAGCGACAATGCTTAACACAACCAGGAAAAAAAATATCTTTTTCATCATTTTACTTTTGAAGTTAAAAAACCTATTATTGCAAAAATTACTTCTGCAAAGATAATTTATTCAAAGATAAACGATGAAAAGTATTAAATATTATATATATGGCCCATGTAAAAGGAACTTGGCTTAATTTTGTGACTTTTTAACGTTTATTCGGCTTTTTTTAAAGAAAAAAGTACCGTAGACTAAGAATATTACTACATTCCGGAAATAATACTTAACCCATTAACCTTAAAACCAATTATGTTGCAACTTACCCGCCCCATTGCTTTTATTGACCTTGAGACAACAGGCGTTAGCCTTTCTTCGGACCGTATCGTGGAAATTGCTATTATCAAACTATTGCCAGACGGGACACGCCAGGTAAAAAGAAAATTGATCAACCCCCAGATACCCATTCCAAAAGTAACCAGCGATATTCATGGTATTACAGATGAGATGGTGAAGGATGCTCCAAGTTTTAAACAGATAGCCAATGAAGTAAAAATGTTCATGGAAAACTGCGACCTGGGCGGATACAACAGCAATCGTTTTGATATTCCCATTTTGATGGAAGAGTTTTTACGCAGTGGCCTTGATCTAGACCTGAGTACCCGGCGCATGATCGACGTGCAACATATTTTTTATACCATGGAGCCCCGTACACTCAGTGCGGCATATAAATTTTTCTGCGAAAAAGAACTGGTTGATGCACACAGTGCCGAGGCCGATGTGGCAGCTACCATTGATGTACTGGAAGCGCAATTAAAACGCTATACCAACCTGGGTAATACCATCGACTCTGTATTAGGCGTTATCGGGGAAGAAAAAATAGTTGACTATGCAAGAAGGTTTGCATTTGATGACAAAGGCAACGAGATATTTAATTTTGGTAAACATAAAGGAAGGCTTGTAACGGATGTTTTAAAAGCCGAACCACAGTACTACGACTGGATGATGCGGGGCGATTTT
>JANYIM010000208.1 GCA_025362055.1 Bacteroidota bacterium | reverse complement strand
AGAATAAACAACATAGGTGGCCAGTAAAGCTCCAAAGAAAGCTGCAACGGGTAATAATAACGGGCCGGCAAAACTTTTTAGCGCCGGACTGAATTGTGGCGCCATCACAAATATGATGGAAGCGCCTAAAGCCGCTCCTGAACTGGTCCCTACAAGTCCGGGTTCAACAATGGGGTTGCGGAACAACCCTTGCATTAATACGCCACTTACAGCTAATATAGCGCCGGTAATGGCACATAATAAAACCCTTGGCAATCGCAATTGAATAAAAACCCCTTCATAAATATTTGCCGGGCCTTTTCCCTGGAAAAAATGTTGAATCGCTGAGAACATATCGGGCAGCTGTATATGAACAGCGCCAAATGCGATTGCACAAAGCAATACGATGATCAGCAATATGATCAATACCGGAAAGAAAAATTTATTTCGTCTTAACACTGGCAGCTGGATAAAGCAGGCTGATCAATTTAATTATATTATCGCCCGAGCGTGGCCCAAAATAGATCAGGTCATGTTCTTCAAACCGGACAATACGTTTATTTTTTCCGGCATTGGTCAGTGAAACACCCGGCACATCAGAAATGAATTTATCCATGCTTCCCATGCGATCGTAACCAAAATCTGTTGCGATGATGATATCCGGATTTGCTAAAGCTACCGCTTCTGCACTCATCTCCCTTGCACCTTTTCCGTTATAGGTTGCAGGTGATGCCCCTGCAAGGCGGATCATCTTATCTCCCACGCCGTTTCTCCCGCTCATTACAAAATAATTATTGTTGCGAAGGCCAAAATGAATGATCATTACCTTCAGTGAATCTTTTATGTTCATCGCTTTTAATGTATCGCCGGCTTTGGCAATTCCTGCATCCAGTTTCTTAACCAGCGAATCTGCAGCTTTGTCTTCTCCAAAAAATTTACCCAGTTCTTTCAGTAATAATTTTGCACTGTCGATGGTATTGGCTCCGCCGAAAGCATGGATATTCAACCCTGCCTTGGTTATTTGCGGCAACACATTTTCCGGGCCAATATCATTACTATGGATCACCAGATCGGGGTTCATGGCAATGATACTTTCAGGGCTTAAGGCCCTGTGGTAACCAACCGTTTTAAGCAATTTGGCACTATCGGGGTAAGTACTGCTCAGGTCAACCGCAACAAGATCGTGCCCCTTACCCAAAGCAAATACATATTCTGTTAATTGTTTCGACAAACAAACGATACGCATATCCTTTGTTCCATCAATTTCTTTATTACCGAAGCGGCCGCAGGAAATTACGAGGAGTGCTAATGGCAAAGCGAATAAGATTATTTTTTTCATCGTCTTGTTTTTAAAAAAGAAATGGCAGCCTGTTGAGCTGCCACTTATGAAAGTTAAGTATTTATTTGAGATTGTATTTGAGATTTATTCCGCCAAAAACGGTGGCAGTTTTAGGGCCAGCGATATAATTATCAGGGAATTGGTTAACAAATATCATCATCGGATATTTCACATTGGTAATATTAGCGCCTGCAAAATATGCATCCAGGTCAAAATGTCCAAAGCTATGCTTGTAACCTAATTTAGCACCTACTAAACTATAGCTGCCCGCATGATATGGTGCACTTATGAATGTGGTACCGTTTGATACTACCTTAGCTCCTATTGGCTCACCGGTTTGTGTTCCCATTGATGTTACTTCCTGGTTGCCTTTATAAGACCAGGTAATGTTGGCATACAGTCCTGACTTTGTTGTTACGTCTATGCCAAGATTCGCAGTGTACTTAGCCACTGCCGGTACACTATGTCCGCTGTAATCTTTGATCGCAAGAGAATCCTTGGTCGGTTGCGCAACATATTTTCCACCAACGGTCTGGAATTGGAAGTTTTTGTAGGTATAATCAGCATAAGTGAAATTACCAAACGGGGCAACTGTTGTAAAGAAACCCTTTTGTGATTCGTAAGCAGTATATTTCACCAGGGCCTCTATACCTTTATCATCTTGTTTTCCACCATTGACCGAATAACTATATAATGTGGCTGTGGCAGCCGGATTAGGAACTGCAACAGTCGTCATCTTATTAGAGAATACCGCATCGAAGAATGCCAATTGGTAGATCAGTTTATTTTTCAATATAGATCCTTTCGTACCGATCTCAAACTGGTTACCTATCTCAGGTTTTAAGTAACTGTTGAGGATACCCGAATTTGGCCCCAGCGCAGTTGTATACGGAATATAAAAATAGGAAGTTACCGGCGCTTTATATCCTTTGCTGTAAGCGGCATAAGCCGAAAAATGCTTGTTAAATACTTTATTGATCGCAACGTGTGGTGATACCATTCCTTTGTAGGATGTATCATAATGGGTTGGCTTATTCAATACATAAAACCTGTCATCCAGCACAAGTTTCATATTGCTTAAACCAATTCCTGCCGTGATCGAAAGATCGTGCGCTAATGCCAATGTCCATTCTGTAAACAGCGACGTAGTTGATGTGGTTGTATAGAGATCAGAAGTGATGCCATTTGCGTTGGCTGGAACAGGCGTAGGATAGGTACCAATAACAAAATAAGGGTCGCCAAGTTGCCAAAGCGTATTGTGTGCAGAACCCTGTGGGTCGATCATGTTATAACCGATTGTTGTTGCAGTCTGGCGCTGCGTTTCTACACCGGTAATTCCATTCAGGCTGGTACCGCTTTTGAAAGAAAACTTTGTATCAAAGGTTGAACGAAGGCCAACATTTGTGGCAGCTTTATCTGTCCAACCGCCGGCCGAACTTGCATTGCTGTTAAATCCTGTACCAAAAACCGTTGTTGTATTGGAAATAGCGTTGTTGAAATTATAAGTATGGCCGATACCAAGTCTTGTGGTGTACACCTGGCTGTGCGCATTCCTTTTGATGTATTCGATATTACCACTGAAATTTGATGTATCAAACTGGCCCAGCGTCAACTCACCGCTTCTTTCATCATAGCTGTTGCTGTAACCGGCATAATAATTTACACTTTGTTTGGTGTTAGGTTGAAAATCGCCTGCAATATTTACAAAATCTTTGTGCGATTTGTTGTGAACGGTATATCCATCAGATTTTTGATGGCCGTAATTCAACAACAGTGAAGAACGCTCCCCTCCCATTTGAAACTGTGTAGTGTAGCGTTGCAGGCCATAATTGCCCATCATAAGCTCCTGACCAATGGAAGTTTTTCCCTTTTCCGGTTTAATGGTATTGAAGTTAACAGCCCCGGCGATCGCAAGGCCATACAATGTTCCTGAAGGGCCTTTTGATATTTCTGCATTACCTACAGAACCATAATCAATATCATCCAACACCGTCATGCCTTCTGCATCGGTAACGGGTATGCCATTCAAATAAACCTTGTATCCCTGTCCATCAAAATTACTACTAACACCTCTTGGGCCTCTTGAGCCGTTACCATATCCGCGGATATTGATCTGCTGGCCCGATGATACAGCCCTTCTGTTCATGCTAACACCGGGAACATTACTATTGATGGCATCATCCATATAAAGGCCAACACCCCTCTTCAATTCTACCGGGGTTAATTTGGTGATGGAAGAAGGTTGGTATAAAGTGGATTTATTCTGTGCCGATGTTGCCGTGATCTCTACTACGTCCATAACATTGCCTGCTGGCGTAAGTGAAATATTCAACTGGTCATCACAATTCTTTATGGCATGTGTATAGGTTTGGTAACCTACGAATGATACGGTTATGGAAGATGCTTTGCTGCAATCAACGGAAAACATTCCGTTTGCATCTGTTGTTGTTCCGCCTTTACCCGAATACGTTATTGTTGCACCCGAAAGCGGGGTATTGTTGGCTGCATCAACTACTTTTCCTTTTAGTTTTTTTTGTGCAAAGGAAGCTGTTGAGATAAATAATAATACAAGTGTGTATAAAATACTACGTTTCATAACTTTTATTTAATAAATGATAAGGAATAATTACACCAGTGCATGATACCCCGGGGGCATTGCAATGATCATCAATAAAGGGATAAAGAAATATCAGGCCTGGGGAGGATGCGTGTGAACAGGCTGTGTAGTAGAAAATAGGGATGCGTCAAAATAAACGTACTCCTGTTGAGGAATACCTGCTGTATACGATAACCGGTCTGTTGTATGTACTACAAAATCGTTTAACTGAAATTTGATACTGTGTTTGGTTTCCTTGCCATTGATGGTATTATCATTGCCAGACATTACCAGTTTTGCCATGTTCTTTACCAGCTGTTCTTCTTTTTGATCATTCAGGCAATATAGCCGGGTCTTTCCGTTCACTTTTTTAATGGAAGCAACATCGTATAGCATGTCATGCAGATAGAACTCTTTGTCCTTTTCTTCCCAGGTAATTGAAGCAAGGTTGTCTTCAAGAATAATGACCTGGTACAAATTTTCAGAAGGCTGAGATAATAATTGCTCTTTCATTTCGTCCTGTACCACTGACCTTTGCTGAACATAGAAAAAATAGTAGCCAACCTGGCTTACAGATACCAATAATAGTAATGATATGGTGAATAGTTTACGCAAAGCAGTTTTTAGTTCAGGAACGCAAAATTATCGAATTCCGCATTAACAGTGCATAAGAATATTTAAATAGCTGGTTTTCACCGAAAAAGAAGCCTTTTACTTTTCAAATAACCATTTAAAAGGCCGGTACGGTTTCTCGGGCTGAAGGTTAAATTTAACGATGCTGTTCTTTTGAATATAAGCCACCGCTTCATCAACAGAATCGGTTACTAAAAAAAGGTCAACGTCGTCAGGAGAGATAGTGGCGTTCTCCTTCATCTTTTCAATATGTGCTACCAGGTCTTTGTGAAAATCCTTACAGAAAATAACAATGGGAAACCCACTGATCATTTTTGTTTGTATAAGTGTCAATGCTTCAAAGTATTCATCCAGGGTTCCAAAGCCGCCGGGCATCACTACAAAGGCATAAGAGTATTTTATCAATAAGGTTTTTCTAACAAAAAAATATTTGATGTTCACCCATTTGTCCAGATAAGGGTTGGGCTTTTGTTCCATTGGCAATACAATATTACAGCCCACGCTTCTGCCGCCAACCGCTTTGGCGCCTTTATTGGCCGCTTCCATGATGCCGGGTCCGCCGCCCGTCATGATGGTAAAACCCAATTCTGCGATCTTACCCGAAAGTTCTTCCGTAAGGTCATAGAAAGGATGCCCGTCTTTAAATCGTGCCGAACCAAATATGGTAACACATGGTCCTACAAAATGCAAGGCCCTGAATCCTTTTATAAATTCAAATAATACTTTAATGGAAAAAGTGAATTCCCGCCAGCGATTCTGCGGGCCAGATAAAAATTTTATCTCAGATCTTGCTGCAGGTTTTGTCCCGGGTTCAGTCATAATTTATTTAATGCTGCGCAAACCTACCTTTTTTTCCTGAAAAGCAAAGAATACAAGCTACAGGCGTCAAGCCAAAAGGGAGAGGCATACAAATCAAAAAAAAATGATGAAATAAAAAACTTCCTGAACAACGCGTTACCCCTTGGCTGGCAGCTTGCAGTTTTTATTGCACCCCATAGGCCTTCGCCAGTTCATTTAATTCTAAAATATTGGTAACGCCCAGTTTTTCAAATAAACGGGCTTTATGGGTGCCTGCTGTTGAAGTATGTATATTCAGGGTATGTGAAATATCGGTTAATGTTTTACCAGATAAAAGCAGGGAAACTATTTCAAATTCTTTAGGAGAAAGTTTATCAAAAGGATTTCCGGGATTACCCGCAAAGGAATCCTCTGCCAGTTTATCGATCAGCGACTCACTGATATATTTCCTGTTATTCAGTATGATATTGATGGCCCTGGTTATTTCTTCCAATGGCGCTTCCTTGGATATGAATCCATAAGCGCCGGCCATCATAAATCGTTTGGCATAAATATTCTCTGCACTCATAGAAAAGATAAGCACTTTAGCCGCGGGATAATCCTGGTGTATCAGTTTCATTAAGCCAAGTGTATCCGTATTGGGCATTTGAATATCCAGCATAATGAGGTCGAACTGGTGTTCTTTCAGTTTTTGAATGGTACTTTCTCCATCAAAAGCTTCATGGATATCTGTAGGCTTATATATTTCTGATAAGAGAATTTTTATTCCCGAACGAACAACAACATGATCATCAACAAGCAAGAATTTTTTCATTTCCCGGTAAGATTAAAATACTAAGTTTTGGCAATGTGGCAACAATCGTCCTTTGTAGTAATAATACTACAAAAGCCCTTTCCTGCTTTAGCTAATGTAAAGTATAAAAACTAAATTATAAAATCAATTTACTTGATACGTTACTTTTAAGAAAGAATGATTTCTCTTCTGTACAAAAGATCCTTCCTGGTTCAATTCAGAATTCCTTGCCCTGGTTATAAATAGCAGAGAACATCCCCGGTCTTTTCTTCAAAACTTTAAGTGTGTTGATACATAAATTATACAGTGTATCGATAATTCTGTACATTACAAATACAATATGCGACCAGCAAAGCAAGGATCAGCAAAATATCTTTTACCCGGATTCGTAATGTTAACCCCGGCCATAGCCGGACAACATCACATTTGAAAAAACAAAAACCCGTTACTGCAATTTTTCAATGGATATAAGCTCCACGATACCAGCATCGGTAAACACCGCTGAAAATAAATACAAAGCCATTGTTGAAAACTCCCTGCACGCCTTTTTTCTTACCATCCCCGACCAAACCATCCTTGAAGTTAACCATGCTGCCACCGTAATTTTCGGGTATACCAAGGAAGAATTCCTTGAGCTAAAAGGAGAACAGATTATCATCATGGATGATCAGCGTATGTTATCTGCCCGGGAGCAGATCAAAAAAAACGGGTTTGTGACCTCAGAAGCTACGGGTATCAGGAAAAACGGGGAACGGTTTCCGGTAGAGTTCTCGTCTTCTTTCTTTAAAGACAGGAACGGCGGGCTGAGGGCAAGCACAATGCTAACGGACATCAGTGAACGAAATAAAATAAAACTTGCAGTTGAAGAAAGTGACCAGCGCTATAAAATGTTCCTGAAGCATACTACGGAAGGGATCTGGCGGGTTGCGCTCGACAAACCCATGCCGGTTACCACGCCGCTGGAGGAAATGATCGCTACCTGCTATGAGCATGCTTACGTGGCAGAGTGCAATGATACCTTTGCCGTAATGTATGGATATAAGAATGCTGCCAAAATGATCGGCCTGCCTTTACAGGTATTGGTGCCAAAAAAAAATCCCATCAATCTCGAATACCTCACCAATTTCTTTACAAATGGTTTTAAAGTAACCGAACAGGTAAGTTATGAACATGACAAGGACGACAACCAGTTAATATATGTAAACAATATGGTGGGCATCGTAGAAGAGGGACATATACAAACGGCATGGGGCATACAAAGGGATATTACAACAGGGAAAAAAGCAGAACAGGCACTTGCTGAAAGCGAAAATCGTTTACGCACCATCGTTAATTCGGAACCGGAATGTATTAAATTATTAACCGGTGATGGCGAATTACTGGAAATGAACCCCGCCGGCCTGGCAATGATAGAAGCCGACAATTTGAAACAGGTGATCGGCAGAAAAATAGCGGAAATTGTAATACCGGAACACCGCGAAGCATTTATTAAACTACATAAAGATGTTTTTAACGGCGGAATACCCGGGAAACTTCAGTTTGTAATAACAGGGTTAAAGGGAACACAACGCTACCTGGAAACGCATGCCGTACCTTTAAAAAACCTGGATGGGGAAATTAGCGCCGTGCTGGGGATTACCCGCGATATAACAGAAAATAAAAATGCAGAAGCGTTGTTACTTGCCTCCGAAGAACGCTACCGGTACCTGTTCAATAATAACCCCGAAAGTATCTACATCTGGGACCTGGATACATTTAAGATCATCGAGGTCAATGAATCATGTGTTGAATTATATGGTTACTCCCGGAAAAAATTTCTGCAGTTATCTGCCCTTGACCTTTGTGGTAAGGAAGACCATGAAAAATTCCTGGATATAGCAAACCAGGTCCTGGAAAATAAATCTATCAATAAAACACTTACAGTTCGGCAGCTGGATAGTAAAGGAGCCGTTATCATCGTAGAAGCTTCCTGGCATATCATTGTTTATAACGGGAAAAGGGCTGTACTCATAATAGGTAAAAATGTTACGGAAAAATTACTGCTGGAAAACAGTCTTGCAGAAGAAAGACAGATCCGGCAGCAACAGATAACAGATGCAGTGATCACCGGGCAGGAAAAAGAACGTTCCCAATTGGGCGAAGAATTGCATGACAATATCAACCAGATCCTTGCAACTACACGGCTTTATATTGAATGTGCCTTATCAGAAAATAATCCCCGGCTCGACCTTGTAAAAGAAAGCAAGATACTGTTGGAAAAAGCCATGTATGAAATAAGAAAACTTTCAAAAACATTAATGCCTCCTTCCCTGGGAGAAATTGGTTTATTGGATGCACTACATGAACTAACTGAAAATATTAAGGAAGTAAATACATTGCAAATTGAAAACGACTGGGGAAATTTCCAGGAAACCCTGCTAAACGAAAAATTGAAACTGACCATATTCAGGATCGTACAGGAGCAATTGAACAATGTATGCAAACATGCCCAGGCCAATAAGGTTACCATCCGGCTGCAGAAAATAAATAAAACCATATGCCTGGATATCAATGACGATGGCATTGGATTCAATACTACTGCAAAAAGAACCGGGCTGGGCTTAAGAAATATGATAAGCCGTGCAGAAGTGAATAACGGTACCGTGGTCATCAACTCTCAACCTGGTGCTGGTTGCGAACTCCGGGCGACCTTTACTGTTGACGAAACCCTGCCAGGTTAGCAAAATTATTCAGGAGGAGCAAATTTTCATGCAAGTTTTCCAATAGCCGGGTTTCTATTATCAGCTTACCGATCTAACCTCCGGTTCCTGCACTTACCCTTGCGAATTACTCATTGCCCATTGCATATTCACCTCACCCGCTTGCGCTCCTATTCTTCTCACTTGCCCATGCTTATTCCACATTCACTTTAACAATCCCTTTCCCCGGCTTTAACATATTCTTTTTAATACCGGTAACAAATAAGGCATCTAATTGATATAAGAACAGATGAACCTAAGGCAAACAATTAAAAAATGAAAAATGAAAAAAGATCTACACCTCACCGCTTCAGTCGACAAACCTGAATTGCTCGAGAACATAATTGAAAAACTGGCTACCCGCCGTTATGATATGGGATATGGTAATGCCCGTGTACCGGATGCCTGGAAAGCCCTTGAGGTCTCTTCTGTTGAAACCTATTTAAGTGGTTGCGTGGAATTTGATTATAACGAAACACAAAGGATCAGGATCCCTTATATCACCTGCTTTTTATTCAGTTGTACAAAAACAAAAAATGATCCTTACGAATTGAGTTGGGGGATATCACTGTCGTAAAAGGAATAGCTATCAGGCGATAAGCAACAGGTAATGGTTAATTGCAAAGTATGGTTGAATAAGATCCCTGCTGATACAGGTTTGTATAACAAGGCGCAGGAATTATTTAAAAAATTATAGGATAATCCGTACTTTCCACTTATGCCCGTCCGGTGTTTTCGCCAACCGGATTATTCATTAGCTATTTTTCTTTTCACAAGCGTACTCATTGCATTTGAATAAACTGTTTAAATCAAATAAGATGAAAAAAAAACTTTCCTGCAGGTTCCTTCAAACGATCACCTTATCGGGTATTTTCTTTTTATTTTCTGCTTCACCTTCAGTTGCACAAAAACTAAAGCACCCACTCGATCCCCTGAATAAGGAAGAGATCGCTGCCGCTGTTAAGATCATACGTGCAGCACCCGATTTTCCAAAAGTCGCATTATTCTCAACTGTTGCGCTCAATGAGCCGCCAAAAGATGAAGTGCTCAATTATAAAGCAGGAGCGGCTTTCCGGCGGGAGGCATTTGTTGTTGTATTTGACCGGGTAAATAACAAGACCTACGAGACTGTCGTGGACCTTACCATAAAAAAGATCATTTCCTGGAAATATGTTCCTGGCGTTCAGCCCCTGGTATTTCTTTCAGAATATGATACGCTCACCCCGATCATTAAAGCCGATCCCCGCTGGCAAGCGGCTATGCGTAAACGTGGTATTACCGATTTTGCTAAAGTACAGATCGACGGATGGGCAGTTGGCGAAGTAGATCCCAAGTTCACAGGCAGGCTCTTGCGTGGTTTGTCTTATTATAAAGGTGACCAGGTAAATTTTTATGGCCGTCCCATCGAAGGCGTGGTTGCACTGGTGAATATGAATACACTTAAAGTGGTGGATGTTACCGATAATGATGTGTTACCCATTCCCCCACTCTCAAAGGAATTTGATCAAAAAAGTATTGGCAAGCTTCGTGAAAAACCCAAACCACTCCTCATAACACAACCAAAGGGCGTAAGTTTTCAAATGGCCGGACAGGAGATACGCTGGCAAAAATGGCATTTCCGTTATGGTATGCATCCCCGCGAAGGCCTTGTACTATATAATATCGGCTATGAAGATAGTGGCAAAGTTCGCCCCATATTATACCGTGCAGCTTTATCAGAGATGGTAGTACCCTATGGCGACCCCGCCGAGGATTGGCGCTGGCGCAGTGCATTTGACGTAGGTGAGTATGGCGTTGGCAGGATGGCCAGTTCATTAGAACCCAAACTGGATGCACCCGAGAATGCACAGCTCCTTGATGCTGTTTTCGCAGATGATAACGGTGATCCTTATACGCAAAAAAATGTGGTGGCCGTCTATGAACGTGACGGTGGGATTTTATGGAAACATGCCGAAAGTTATACCAATACAAATGAAAGCCGGCGTTCCCGGGAACTCGTTATATTCTTCATTGCCACCATTGGCAACTACGATTACGCAATAAACTATGTTTTTAAACAGGATGGTTCCATGGAAGTTGACCTTGCACTCAGCGGCATCATGCTGCCCAAAGGTACCTGGGAAAAAAGTATAGATCAGGATCATAAGATGTCAGAAATGGCAGGGCATCTTGTTGACCCAAATGTTATAGCACCTCATCATCAGCACTTTTTTAATTTCCGGCTCGATTTTGACGTGGATGGCGTAAACAATACTGTTACGGAAATGAATACCAGTGCCATGGATCCTGGCCCGAAAAATCCTTATGGGAACGGATTTTTAATGCAGGAAACAAAATTCAATACAGAAGCCGAAGCAGGGCGTAGTATGGATTTGGAAGCCGCAAGGGTTTGGAGTGTCATGAATCCTTCAAAGAAAAATTCATTGGGCTATAATACCAGTTATGTTTTAGTTCCGGGTGCTAACAGTCTCCCATATATCGCTTTGGAATCGCCTGTAAGAAAACGCGCAGGTTTTGTTAATAATCATTTTTGGGCCACGCGCTATAATCCGCTTGAACTATATGCTGCGGGAAATTATCCCAACCAAAGCAAGGGTGGTGATGGCTTGCCTCAATATGTTGCCAACAATGAATCCATTGCAAATACCGATGTAGTGGTTTGGTACACGCTTGGCTTAACCCATATACCACGCCCCGAAGAATGGCCGGTGATGCCAACAACACATATCGGCTTTAAAATGATACCGGGTGGTTTTTTCAATCATAATCCGGCATTGGATGTGCCAAAATAAGATCGCACACTATTAAACAACTAAAAGGGCCCGAACTTTCGTTCAGGCCCATGTTACTATTCACCCTTATTAATACCTTTCGTTTCTATAAAAGCTGCAATTATTCCTGCGGTTATTCGCCCAGTACCTTTCGTAATTTCTGCCCCGGCGTTCATTGCCAAATGACCTGTCATTTTGATAATGGTTATCATCCCGGTCGTAGCGGTTACCCCGGTTGTACTCATTTTCGCGTTGGCCATATGCATCATTCCGGCTACCCCTATTGTACGCATCATTTCCCTGGCCATAGCCATTATTCTGGTTACCCCGGTTGTACCCATCATTGCGTTGCCCTCCCTGATCATTGGGATTGTACTGATCCCTGGGCTGGTTGTATTGGTCATTTTGTGTAGACTGATCCCTTTTTTCCATTCGCCTTGAATTGCCGGATTGGGCAATACTATTTGTACTTATAAATAAGGTTGCACTTATTCCTATTGCGATCATTGTGATCTTTTTCATTTTATGTAGATTTTGATTCGGTTTATATAACAGGAATAGTATGCCAACAGTTACCAAGGAGCAGTTAAACCCTATTTCTAATGCCCGGAGAGTAATACCAGGTATATGAAACTGCTTGTTTACAAGGAAGAAAAATATCAATACCAGTAAGGGTTTTGTTGAATTTATTTTACCTAACCTCACTTATGCAGGCCCCGTTTCCATTAACAAGCCCGTAACGAAAACTTAATTTGGCAGCCTATTGCAAATTGAAAAAAATAGCAGTAAGTTTACACCCCTCATTACTTCAAAGCAATGATAACAACTAATAATACTGCAGTTGCCTTTTCGCAAATAACCAATGATATTGTAATCATGGAAGTGCGGCATGAGGATAAGGGTCATTGCATTTTTGATTATGAAATAAAAGATGCCGCCGAAAGAGTTGTACGCAGGGGTAGGTTTACGGGGCCCCTTGTTCAATTGGGTACACAATTCCTCAATAATGGCAGTTATGAGATCGACCTGCTGGTAAAGGGCGAAACCTGGAGGAAGATCAGTTTTACAAAAAATTCTTTTTGATCTTATTTATCTCCTCTTGATCATTTTCCGGCATTACAGGTAATTCTAGCACCTTATCATTAAACTTCACTTTCTTTCATCAGTCTAAGGAAGGAAATAAATTACTTCTGCAAATAGTAATTTTTCTATACAACAGGGCTGCGCATTTCTACAAAAGGGAATCTTACAGGATACTAAATTTGTGGTCTTTTATAATTGCAAGCGTAATCAATGAAAGAATTTATCTATACTATACTGATTTTTATCTATTTAGCGATCCTGTTTGTATTTGGCGGTTTACTAAAACCTTTCTTTATGTTAGCTGCATGGCTTCGTAAAACAAAACAACAACAAACAAGACCTGGCAGGCTTGCACATTAATGAAAACTTGCAACCGGAATTTACTTCCTTTAATCTTTTAATGTATAGAACCAGTATCAGGAATGATCAATGGTTAGTTTACCATGGTCATTCGGATCGTATTTCACAAATATTTCTTTACCCGGCTGGTATTTTTCAACAGACTGTTCGCTGATGGCTCCCTTTACTTTTCCCTCGAAAGCAGGCGCATTATCAGGCAACACTTCTATTTCTAATTCAGCATATGGGTTATTGCCATTGACATAAACTCCAAGCCAGGTATATTTTTTTACGATGGCCCTTGATGAAATACCGGTAAGCCGGGTGGCATCTCCTTCCTGTTGTAATTTCATCAATTCATCCTTTAATGAATTTACTTGAGCCGCATTATAGGCTGAACTTGCGGCTGGCTGTATTCCCTGGCTGAAATCAATGATCACAACATTTTCATTTTTCGGATCGATCTTCACAGGTACTACCATGCCAGGTTGATAGAGATTAGGCTGGAGGCGGGATACAAGCGTACGTACTGTGGTTGTATAAATTTGCCCGAATGAATTTTTTACGTCCAGTATTAATTTTACCTGCGGGCTATTATTAATGGTAATGCCAGTATCACGCACTTCCTTGATGGTTGCCTTGCCGGGAATACCGGTTTTTTGTAAGCGGTTTGCCAGTATCATCGGGCCAAAGAATAATTTATAAAAAAGAAACATCATGCCGCTAAAAACAACAATGATGCCGCCTGCGATATAAATACCCGATGGGCCACCAACCGATAGCACACTTGCAATGGCAACGATGATACCGATCAATCCGCCTCCCAGCCCGATCCATATACCTGCATTCATTTTCATATACAATAGTTTAATGTTAGATGAATTGATGCCAAGGTATTAAATATGCGGCACTATTGCAATTTGGAATTTATCCTTATTTAAGATCGCCGTGAAGCTATTTCCGGGATTCTTTTTTATACAATAAAAAAGCCGGTCTTTTAAACCGGCTGTCGCTTTGGGGTATCATAGTTTATTTTTCCTTTTCCTTCTTTTCA